>CAZXZF010000259.1:0-4202 GCA_964645095.1 uncultured Desulfocurvus sp.
GTGCTGCCCATGACCCTGGCCCTGGCCGCCGCGCTGGAGCTGGGCGCGAGCCAGAGCGAGATCACGGCCTATGCCACCTCCGGGGAAATCAACGGCGAAATGCGCCGCGTGGTGGGCTACGCCGGGCTGATCATCAGCTAGACAACCCGTTTCCCGGACGCAAAAAAGGCCCGGAGCATTGTGCTCTGGGCCTTTTCGCGTGCGCCTTTGCAGCCAAAACCGGCGTCTAGGGCGTGTTTCTAAAAGATGGATTTTGTTCCCCTGGCGAGGAAAGAGGCGATTTGGGGCCAGGGATAGTACTCATGCGGTACAGCCCTGGACTCAAATCGACTCATGACGACGTCCAGGGGGCAAAAGACGCTTTTAGAAACAGGCCCTAGTAGCCCCTGAGGCCATCCGTGCGGACCATGCGGCCGGTCTCCTTGCGGGGCGCCCCCTGGGACCTGGCTTCAGCGTCCACGCGCTCGCAGACCAGCGGAATCTCCCCGCCCTGGGAATCGCTCAGATTGCCCACGCACTCCACGGTCCTGACCAGAGCAGGCCCACGCGACAGCCTCTGGTTGCGCGACGGCTCCTGGCCGCGCACGACATTGCGCAGGCGGCGGACCAAGTCGGCCTGCTCCTGTGCAGGCCTCCTGATGTCCATGCGCACGTGCAGGTTGCCATCCTCCACGGCCAGGCCGGAGAGCTCCACGCGGTCCACCAGGCGCTGATCGCCCACCAGGGTCCCGTAGAGCGTGTCGCCGCCGGGCTTGAGCTGGAGCATGGGGTAAGTCCTGTTGCCTTCGGTCTCAAACCGCCAGACACCGGCCAGGCGGTTCAAAACCGTTGCGCGGTCAACCACTCGCGGGCGCTGCGCTGACGGCGATTGCTGCGGCGGCTGCCAGGGCTTGGGCACAGCGACCGAGGCCTGCGGCCCGATCCCAGGACCGGCACCAGGGACAACCCCAGGACCGGCGCCAGGACCGGCGCCAGGGCCAGCGACCGTAACGCTGGGCGCTGCGCTGGCCGTCGGCGCCGACTTGGCCTGCTGCTTGGCCTGCTGCTTGGCCTGGGCGGCCTGCTCGGCCTGCATGCGCTCGGTCTCCCGGCGCGCGGCCTCCAGCGCAAGGCGCTCCTGCTCCAGCTTGCGGCGCTCGACCTCAAGCACGGAGAGCTGCTCGCGCAGGCGCTTCTCTTGCGGGGCCTGGGCCTCGGCCAGCTTCTTGGCGGCCTCCTGGTCCAGCTGCTGCCTGCGGCGCGCAAGTTCGGCACGCTCCTGTTCCACCTGCTGCTTCTCGGCCTCCAGCCCGGCGATGTACGCCTTGAGCCTCTGCTCCTGCTGGCGCTGCTGGGCCGTGGACGGCGGGGGGATGATGGACAGGGCCTGCTGGGGCTGCCCGGCCAGATAAAAATACCCGGCGATGGACGAAGATTCCCAGGGCACCTGCTTCTTGGCCGATTCGCCCATGACGCTGATGCGCACGCGCTTGAAGACCTCCTCGATGGGGATGCCGGGGGTGGTCATGTTCTCCAGCAGATACTTGGTGTACATGCCGTTCGTGCCCTTGCCGTCCGAGGCCACGGCGTTGGGGGCTGTGGCGTAGGCCACGATGGAGCCCGTGGGCGCGTCCATGCGCGCCAGGCCCTGTTCCGCGCTGCGGAAGCTGCGGGCAAAGGGGTTGTTGCGGCAGGCGTCGAGGATGACGATGTTCAGCTCGTTGCCTGCGTCCTCCATCTTGCCCAGCACGCGGCCGGCGTCCACGCACTCGAACTTGGCGTCGGATTCGCTGGAGACCTTGGACCCCACGGGCACCAGATAGTTGACGCCCTGCACCTGCACCCCGTGCCCGGCAAAGTAGAACAGGCCCACGCCGCCGCGCTTGAGCCGCACGCCGAACTCGCGGATGGCCTCCTCCATGTCGCGCAGGCCCACGTCGGTCTTGAGCTGCACGTCAAACCCCAGGCGTTGCAGCGTTCGGGCCATGTCCTTGGCGTCGTTGGCCGGGTTTTTCAGCGGCTTGTCCTTGTAGGCCGAGTTGCCGATGACCAGGGCATAGCGCCCCTCTGCGGCCAGGGCCTGCGAGGTGAGCAAAAAAAGCGCAGCAAGCGCAAGAATGAGTCTGGTGGCGGTGCGCATAGAATGCTCCTGAACTCGGCGTGTTCCCTACCCTGCTACCCGACTACGCCCGTGCTGGCAACGGCTGCAGGGGCGAATGCCCTGCGTCTGGACAACCTTCGGGCGGAAGGATAAAGATGCAGGTATGGCTACCTCTGTCCTCACAGCAATTTCAAGGCCAACCGCGTGATCGCAGAACGCATCCGGGGCTGGTTCCGCCACCAGCACAAGCCGCGCTTCACGGGCCTGGAGATCCTCAAGTACATCGGGCCGGGCATGCTGGTCACCGTCGGCTTCATCGACCCCGGCAACTGGGCCGCCAACGTGGCCGCCGGGGCCGGGTTCGGCTACTCCCTGCTGTGGATGGTCACGCTGGCCACCCTCATGCTCATCGTGCTCCAGCACAACGCCGCGCACCTGGGGATAGCCACGGGCCTGTGCCTGTCCGAGGCCGCGGTGAAGCACATGCGGCCCGCCTCTTCGCGCACGCTCCTTGGCTCGGCCATGATTGCCGCCGTGGCCACGGCCCTGGCCGAACTGCTCGGCGCAGCCATCGCGCTGAACATGCTCTTCGGCCTGCCCATCTGGCTGGGCACGCTCTCGACCACGTCCTTCGTGGCCTGGATGCTCTATTCCAACTCCTACAAGCGCATCGAGAAGGTCATCATCGCCTTTGTCTCGCTCATCGGCCTCTCCTTCATCTACGAGCTGACCCTGGTGAATATCCCCTGGGGCCAGGCCGCAGTGGCCTGGGTCACGCCCTGCATGCCCCGCGGCTCCGTGCCCATCATCATGAGCGTGCTCGGCGCGGTGGTCATGCCGCACAACCTGTTCCTGCACTCCGAGGTCATCCAGAGCCGCCAGTGGAACCTTGAGGACAAGGACGTCATCAAGCACCAGCTGCGCTTCGAGTTCGCCGACACCCTGTTCTCCATGCTCATCGGCTGGGGCATCAACAGCGCCATGATCCTGGTGGCGGCGGCGACTTTCTTCGCCCAGGGCACGCCCGTGGACCAGCTGGAGCAGGCCCAGGCCATGCTGCGCCCCATCCTGGGCGACGCCGCGGCCGTGGTCTTCGCCCTGGCCCTGCTCATGGCCGGCCTGTCCTCCAGCGTCACGGCGGGCATGGCCGGAGGCAGCATCTTCGCTGGCATCTATTCCGAGCCCTTTGACATCAAGGACCCGCACAGCCGCCTGGGCGTGGCCCTGACCCTCGTGCCGGCGGCCCTGTGCATCCTGCTCATCACCTCGCCCTTCCAGGGGCTGGTGGTTTCCCAGATATTCCTGAGCATCCAGCTCCCGCTGACCATCTACCTGCAATTCCGCCTCACGGCCTCGCGCGCGGTCATGGGCGAATTCGTCAACAGCGCCTGGCACAACCTCGTCCTGGGCGGCATCTCCCTCGTGGTGGTGGGCTTGAACATCCTGCTGCTCTGGGACACCCTCGCCGGTTGAACGTTCCGGGGTTTGCTTGTGCCAGGGGCTGATATTTCCGGCGACGATTGATTTCCCCAGGCAGAGCGCATACCAATCCGGGAGGAAAAGAGAGGTCCCATGCCCGAATCCTTCCCCTTCGAGATCACCGAGTACGGCCCGAACGGCCCGGAGCAGAAGCACATCGAGGCCATCCGCGAGGTGCCGCTGACCATCTACCTGAACGACCGCGAGGTGGTGACCCTGCTCTGCACCGGGAAGTATCCCCGGCACCTGGCCGTGGGCTTCCTCAAGTCCGATGCGCTGCTCTCGGACCCGGCGCAACTGCTGGGCGTGGACATCAAGGACGAGGACGGGCGCATCACCGCGCGCGTGCACGTGAGCCACGACCCCTTTGCCGGGGGCCGGGAGATAAAGCGCTCCATCACCTCGGGCTGCGGCAAGGGCACGAACTTCGACCGCAACGTGGCGACCATCTCCAGGCGCCGCGTGACCTCGGACCTCAAGGTCACGCCCCGCCAGATCCTGGCCCTGGCGGCGGAGCTGAAGCGCCGCAGCACCCTGTACGACCGCACGCGCGGCTGCCACAATTCGTCCCTGTGCACGCCGACCGAAATGCTCCTCTTCCGCGAGGACATCGGTCGGCACAACGCCATCGACATGATCGTGG
>CAZXZF010000260.1:0-4199 GCA_964645095.1 uncultured Desulfocurvus sp.
CTCCTTCGCCGGAGTCACAAACTTATAGCTGGGATACTAAACGGGGGGAAGGTCATGCGGACGAATCCTCCCAAATTTGTCGGAATACTAGTCAATGCACAAGCGCTATAATATAGTAACTGTTGTGCAACTCAGGTGCAACTCTACAAAGTTGTTGCAACCTGATGTTGATGTGAATAAAATTAGTCCATTAACTTTTGTGTTTTATTTACTATGTAATATTCAATGCACGGCGAGATCGGTACCTTGGCCCATGAGTTCGACAACATGGCCCAAACCGTGTCCAGACGGGAGAGGGAACTGCATGTGAGTGAGGAACTTTTCCAGTGTATTTTCGAGAACGCAGGTGGTGCAATATTTGTCGGTGACATTGATGGACGATTTCTGGCTGTGAATGGCATGGCTTGCAAGCTTCTAGGTTACACTGAGGCAGAGTTTCTCTCCATGCGTGTTTCTGCCCTGTATGCGTACGAGAGCGATAACCACGTGCGCGAACGCATCGAAAATATGCCCAAGGATCAGGGATCGATCTTCGAAGTGGTCTGCCAAGCCAAGAACGGCACGAAGATCCCCGTGGAGATCAGTTGCCGCGCCATGGTCTACAATGGCAAGCCTGCTTTCATAAATCTGGTACGTGACATCACGGACAAGAAAAACCAGGAGATAATACGTGACGACATCGACAGTATTATTCAACATGACCTGAAAGCCCCGCTCAACGGGATCATCAATTTGCCTCAGATTATGAAGAACGATTCGAATTTGACTCCTGAGCAGATTGAACTGCTGCAATGCATCGAGGATAACGGTACGGAAATGCTGCGTCAGATTGAGCTGTCCTTGGACATCATGAAGATCGAACGCGGTAAGTACACGTATAACCCCTATCCCTTCGACATTCTGAATACTTTGAGAAATGTGGCCCAAGGATTGCTTAACTCCGCGCAACGCAATTCTCTTTGCATGGATATTCTTGTCCATGGAGAGCAAGCGACGGACTCCAGAACATTCACCATCAATGCCGAAGAACATCTCTGCTACCCGATGTTAGCCAACCTCATCACCAATGCCATCGAAGCCTCGCCAGAGGGTGAACGGATCACCATCTCACTTTCCGAGAAAGCGGGAAACTACCTTGTCAGCATCCACAACATTGGCATCGTCCCCCCTGATATTCGGGATCGTTTCTTTGAGAAATACGTCACCGACGGAAAGTTCACTGGCACTGGACTTGGAACCTACTCAGCGAGTTTGTTTGCCAAGATCCAGGGCGGGAGTATTGATCTCGACACCTCTGAGGAGGGAGCCACCACCGTGACGGTGCAGTTGAACAAGGATCTTTAGCGCTCCAGGTCTTGTCGAAAGGAAGGGGCAGCCACAAGTCGAAACGTGGAGGAGAGGGAGTGGACCAATCCTGGACGTTTGAATACTGTCGACCTACCTTCGCCCTCGCGCAAGAGTAAAGGAGTCGACCCCACAGCGCTGAAGCCTGCGCTTCCAGTGAGGGCTATGGGGATGGCTTCGCACCGCGCGTCCAGGCCCAGGTCGAGGCCATGAACAAGCTCCCCAACCCCATCTGGACCTGAAGCACCACGTGCAGTGACGAGAGGCTCCACCAGACGCGACAACCAACGATCCCGCCAAGACTTTCTATTTTCGAGGAGATTGTATACCACTCTTCACATGGGTATTCCCTCTGGACTGAGCCGCGCGAATGCTGACTGCGGCCAAGCATAGCGTATCCCTCACCCGAACCAAGTAGGCACAGCCCCCTGACGCAGAGTCCGTCTTTGTGGCCACCTGGAAAACCTGTTCACCGACACATAGGCCCGGTGAGGCGTTCCGGTCACGCCAGCATCTGATGACCAGGCTATGCTCTCGCGCAGGTGTGCCACGGTTCACCTTCCACGCCATTCGGCATCTAACTGCGGTGCAGCTACACCGTGAGGGGGCAAGGATTGGGTTGATCCAGAAGGTGCTCAGGCACAGGAACGCGCGAACAACGGAGATCTATCTGCGCAGTCTGGGCATGGACATGGCGGAGACCAGGGAGGCTTTGGAAGGGCTGGGCTCTGGACCAGTTCGACAGGCACGGCCTTAGTGGGTTCCCTGGAGCGTTTTCCCCCCAGCGTTTCCCCCCAGGGCAACAGAAAAGGGGTTGCATCACTGCAACCCCTTAAAATTACTTGGCGTCCCCAAGGGGATTTGAACCCCTGTTAACGGCGTGAAAGGCCGTCGTCCTGGACCAGGCTAGACGATGGGGACATTTGGTTGAAGTGGCTGGGGGACGAGGAATCGAACCTCGATTGGCGGAGCCAGAACCCGCAGTATTGCCTTTATACGATCCCCCAGCACCTTGCGAGGAGCCCTGATACTGATTTCCTGGGCTGCTTGTCAACCCCGAAATCGCGGCTCCGCGCGAAAACTACAGCGCGCGCGCCAGGCGGCGGGTGCGCTTCTTGAGCTTGTTGATCTTGCGGCGCACCTTGGTGCGCTCCTGACGGGCTTCAACAGTGCCCTTCATCACGCGCATGTCGCGGATGGTCTTCTTCAGGGTGCAGATCTGATCCTTGTACGGGGACACGCCACCAGCGGTGTCGACGATGCCGAAGACTTCCTTGACGGCCTTGACCAGCTCGTCCTTCTGCATGCCGACAGCACCCACGATGGAGGGGATCTTGGCCACGATGACGGCGCGCAGTTCCTTGGCGGTCATCTTGTCCAGGGTCTTGGTCAGACCCAGGCTCTCAAAAGTGATCTCGGTTACTTCCTGGCTCATTTTCTTCTCCTTGACGCCCCTGTGGGGCGAGTATTCGCATCCTGATCAGTTCCCGTCGCGGCCACCGGCCCACCCGAGGGCCCATCCAACGGATCGACAGCCGGTTCGCCGTCCTGGGTGAAACGCTTCACGTAGGCCATGTAGCAACGGCCCACAGCGGACTGCGGGTCCAGCTTGCCCGCCAGACCGCCGAGTATGGGCGGCCTCTGGACGCGCAGGGGCGAGGCCTGCGGCCTCTCCCTTCGGTTCTCGCCCAAAGGAACTCTGCCGTTTAGCAGCTCAAAGCGCACCTTGTCAAAGACTTCTTGACCCAAAAACGCATTCACCCGCGAGATTATTTCCGGGGCGAAATAGGTCAACTGCTGCGCGGCGATGGCGTCCTCGGTGTACAACAAGAGCGTGCCGTCCTTGTGGCCCAGGGGCCGGGCCAGCTCCGCCACATCAGGTCCGACAATGGCTTCCCATTCCAGCCACAGGCGCACCAGCCGGAGGCCCCCCTTCTTGTCATAGCGCGAGAGCACGCGCATGATCCAGTCGCCGCCCACGCTGCGGTGGCGCGACTCCCGCCCCGGATGCTTCATCCTCCGGCGCGCCCTCATGGCCTGCTCCGGCAGAGGGGGCTGCGGGCAGGGCAACCTGTCTTCTGCGCATGCTGCATGCCCCCTCCTATCCTCAAGCGCAGGCGGGCGCAAGGCCCGCCAGGGCTCGCCACAGGACCGGCGCAGGCTCAGGCCCCGCCGGGCGGGCGCGGCATTCGCCTGTTGCCGCCCGCAAGGCGATCTGATATCCAACCTGATTCGCGCACACCAAAGCGACCCCCGGAGGTGTCCACCCATGGCCAAGAAGCCCGCAAACAGCCCCGAAGACCTGCGCCTGGAAGCCCTGACCACGGCCATGACGACCATCGAGCGCAAGTTCGGCAAGGGTTCCATCATGCGCATGGACGATGGCTCCGCGCTGACCGCCATCCCGGTCATCCCCACCGGCTCCATCGGCCTGGACCTGGCGCTCGGCGTCGGCGGCATCCCCAAGGGCCGCGTCACCGAAATTTACGGCCCGGAGTCCTCGGGCAAGACCACGCTGACCCTGCACCTGGTGGCCGAATGCCAGAAGCGCGGCGGCACGGCGGCCTTCATCGACGCCGAGCACGCGCTGGACGTGGCCTACGCCCGCCGCCTGGGCGTCAAGACCGAGGAGCTGCTCATCTCCCAGCCGGACTACGGCGAGCAGGCGCTGGAGATCGCCGACCTGCTCGTGCGCTCCGGCGCGGTGGACCTCGTGGTCATCGACTCCGTGGCCGCGCTGATCCCCCAGGCCGAGCTGGAAGGCCAGATGGGCGAGACCCAGGTGGGCGGGCATGCGCGCCTCATGAGCCACGCCCTGCGCAAGCTCACCGGCACCATCCACAAGTCCCGCGCGG
>CAZXZF010000261.1:0-4188 GCA_964645095.1 uncultured Desulfocurvus sp.
CCGGTCATGTTGGCGATGGCGTAGTGCGCGTAGTCCGAGCCGGGGTTCTTGCCCGCCTGCCAGGTGAAGTACATGTCCACGGCGTATTCCGGCAGCACGGCGATGAGCGCGACGACCGCCAGGGCCAGGGTCTGCGGGATGTCCATCTGGGCCACGTCGCAGGCCCACAAAAGCAGGAACGAGGCGCCCAGGATGGCCAGGCCGGAGAGCAGCGCGGCCGGCGGCGGGGTCAGGTGCGCGCCGGAGAGCTTGAGCCACAGGCCGGGCAGGGTGACCAGCGCGGCCAGGATCAGCGGCAGGGTCTTTTTGAGCATGACGGGCGCGGCTCCGGCCTATTCGTCGGCCAGCAGGCGTTCGGCCACGCTGACGTCGTAGAGCGTGGTGGGGTCGCTCTGCTTGCCGCTGGCCTTGAACATGGCCGCAGCCTGCTCGATGACCGCGTAGGGCAGCCAGTTGTGCTTGTCCCACACGCCCTGGTCGCCCTGGTGCCACATGCGGAACTCGATGCGCCCGCCGAAGCGCCGCACGTACATGCGCGCCTCCGGGTGCTGCGGGTTGGGGTAGTAGTACAGGCCGAGCTGGTCCTTCATGGCTGGTTCTCCGGATGAGGTGGCAGAGGCGTTGGCAGGGTGGGGCCGAGCGGGTCGGCCTGGACGCGCAGGCCGGTGCGGGCGTCGGCGCGCAAGGTCAGCCCGGCCACGGCGAAGAGCGTGGCTGCGTCGCGGCCGAGGAAAAATTCGTGGAACTCCGGGCCGATGTTCGCGCGTTCGGCCAGGCCCTTGCGGAAGGCGCGGTCGGCCAGGGCCATGCGCGTCAGCTCTTCCTGGGCGTCCAGGGACTCCTGGCCGCCCGCGTGCAGCGCCACGGCCAGGGGCGCGATGCGGGCCACGGAAACCAGGGCCTCGTGCTCGGCCATGACGGCCAAGAGCCCGTGCCCGGCGGGCAAAAGATCGGCCCGGGTCAGGCGGTCCACTTCGTACATGGCCGCAAGGGGGGCTGTGTCCAGGCAGGACAGGCTCCGGCACTCGGCGGGCCGCCGCTCGTACAGGGCGCAGGCGTTGCCGGGCTGCTGGAGCAGTGCGCAGGCCCAGCCGCTGCCGCCGGTGATGCGTTCGCTGTTGGGGGACTGGGCGCCGCGCAGCTTGAGCACCTCGGCCGCCAGCGGCAGCAGGCGGCCCCTGGGCTGGTCAAAGGCCTGCTCGCCCGGGCGCAGGGTGAGCACCATGGCCAGGCTGAGCGCGCCCGGGCCGTCGAACAGGTGCAGGTCCTGGACGTGCAGGGCCGGACCGCCCTTCTGGCAGCAGGTGCCGCAGCGGCGGCAGGCGGGGGGGGCGGGCTCGGCTTTGGTTTTCAATATTCTGGTTGCCTGTGGTGCTGTTTTTGGGTTACGAAAGGGCAGTCATCGGGAACAGCTGCTTACCCTGGCGCGGGCCGGAAAGCAACCCGCCGGGGCGGCAGGAGAAGGCCGCCCCGGTGGGGCGTATTGTTTTCCGGAGAGCGTGTTTTTCCGGATTTATGTTGACAAAGACGGTGGATTTTCCGTAACAGAACAGCAATCATGCGCTGGACTTGGACGGGGCGGGATTTATCCCGCCAATTCGTTCTCTAGGCGTCTCGCACGATGGAGGAAAGGCATCCGGCCAATGGTCCGCGCGCCAGCGGGCAAGGGCTGGATGGTTCTTGGAGTGTGGCAACATCTTAAATCAAACAACGGAGGTTAAGGGAATGGCGAAACACAAAACCCCCTTGTTGGACCAGCTGGAAAGCGGCCCGTGGCCCAGCTTTGTGTCCGACATCAAGCAGGAAGTAGCTCACAGATACGCGAACCCGAAGGGCATCGACTACCAGATCCCTGCCGAGTGCCCGGACGACCTGCTGGGTATCCTTGAGCTGTCCTATGTCGAAGGTGAGACCCACTGGAAGCACGGCGGCATCGTGGGCGTGTTCGGTTACGGCGGCGGCGTCATCGGCCGTTACTGCGACCAGCCCGAGAAGTACCCCGGCGTGGCCCACTTCCACACCGTGCGTCTGAACCAGCCCTCCGGCATGTTCTACAAGACGGACTTCCTGCGCCAGCTCTGCGACATCTGGGAACTGCGCGGCTCGGGGCTGACCAACATGCACGGCGCCACCGGCGACATCGTGCTTTTGGGCACCAGCACTCCCCAGCTGGAAGAGATCTTCTGGGAAGTGACCCACAACATGAACAACGACCTGGGCGGCTCGGGCTCCAACCTGCGCACCCCGTCGTGCTGCCTCGGCGAGAGCCGCTGCGAGTACGCCTGCTACGATTCGCAGGAAATGTGCTACAACCTGACCAACGAGTACCAGGACGAGCTGCACCGCCCCGCCTTCCCCTACAAGTTCAAGTTCAAGTTCGACGGCTGCTCGCTTGGCTGCGTGGCCGCCATCGCCCGCTCCGACATGAGCTTCATCGGCACCTGGCGCGACGAGATCCGCGTTGACCAGAAGGCCGTCGCCGCCTACGTCGGTGGCGAAATCGCCCCCAACGCCGGCGCCTACTCCGGCCGCGACTGGGGCAAGTTCGACATCCAGAAGGAAGTCGTCGCCCTGTGCCCCAGCCAGTGCATCCGCTTTGAGGGTGGCAAGCTGGAGATCAACAACAAGGAATGCGTCCGCTGCATGCACTGCATCTGCGTCATGCCCCGCGCGCTCAAGATCGGCAACGACCGCGGCTGCTCCATCCTGGTCGGCGCCAAGGCCCCGATCCTCGACGGCCCGCAGATGGGTTCGCTTGCCATCCCCTTCATCAAGGTCGACGACGACTACGCTGGAGTCAAGGAATTCATCGAGGCCACCTGGGACTGGTGGATGGAAGAAGGCAAGAACCGCGAGCGCATCGGTGAGACCCTGAAGCGCCTCGGCTTTGCCAAGCTGCTCGAAGTGACCGGCACCAAGGCTGATCCGCGCCACGTGAAGGAACCCCGCCACAATCCCTACATCTTCTGGAAGGAAGAAGAAGTGGAAGGCGGCTGGCAGCGTGAGATCTCCGATTACCGCTCCAGACACCAGAAATAAGTAGGACAGGAGGAAACATCATGGCTTTCATTTCTTCCGGATACAATCCCGCGAAACCGATGGAGGGACGCATCACCGACATCGGACCGCGTCACTTCACCGACTTCCTGCCCCCGGTCCTGGCCAAGAACAAAGGCGCCTGGGACTACCACGAAATCCTGGAGCCCGGCGTTCTTCTGCACGTCGGCCTCTCCGGCGACAAGGTCTACACCGTGCGTTGCGGCGGCGCTCGTCTCATGAGCGTCACCCACATCCGCGAGATCTGCGACATCGCCGACAAGTACTGCGGTGGGCACCTGCGCTTCACCACCCGCAACAACATCGAATTCATGGTCGGCACCCTTGAAGAGGCCAAGACCCTCAAGGCTGACCTGAACGGCCGCAAGTTTGCTGCTGGCTCCATGAAGTTCCCTGTTGGCGGCACCGGCGCCGGCGTCACCAACATCGTGCACACCCAGGGCTGGGTCCACTGCCACACGCCCGCCACGGACGCCTCCGGCACCGTGAAGGCGACCATGGACGTGGTCTTCGAAGAGTTCACCAACATGCGCCTGCCCGCCCCGGTGCGCATCTCCATGGCCTGCTGCCTGAACATGTGCGGCGCGGTGCACTGCTCCGACATCGCCATCCTGGGCATCCACCGCAAGCCTCCGATCATCGACCACGAGAGCGTGGACAACATCTGCGAAGTGCCCCTGGCCGTCGCTGCCTGTCCCACCGGCGCCATCCGCCCGACCAAGATCGAGTTCCAGGGCAAGCAGATCAACACCGTTGCCGTGAAAAACGAGCGCTGCATGTTCTGCGGCAACTGCTACACCATGTGCCCGGCCATGCCTTTGGCCGACAAGACCGGTGACGGCATCGCCATCATGGTCGGCGGCAAGATCAGCAACCGCATCAGCCAGCCCAAGTTCTCCAAGGTCGTGGTGCCCTTCATCCCCAACGAGCCCCCGCGTTGGCCGAAAATGACCAAGGTCATCAAGAAGATCCTGGACACCTACGCAGCCGACGCCCGCAAGTACGAGCGTCTGGGCGACTGGGCCAACCGCATCGGCTGGGAGCGCTTCTTCGAGAAGTGCGACCTGGAGTTCTCGGCCCACCTGATCGACGACTTCCGTGATCCGGCGTACTACACCTGGCGCCAGACCA
>CAZXZF010000262.1:0-4185 GCA_964645095.1 uncultured Desulfocurvus sp.
GCCTGACGCGCGAGGCCGTGGGCGCGCTGGACCACAGCCACCTGAACGACCTGCCGGCCTTCGCCGAGCACAATCCGTCCAGCGAGAACCTGGCCCGGCACCTGTACCAGGAGATCAGGGACCGGCTGGCGGCCCTGGCCCCGCATGCGCGCCTGCGAAGCGTCAGCGTGTCCGAGAAGGGCAGTTCGCGCGCCACGTATATGGAAGACTGATGCGCCTGCTGGTGCAACGCGTGAGCCGCGCCCGGGTGGAGGTGGACCAGGCCTGCGCCCGTCAGGTTGTCGGCGAGATCGGCCAGGGCCTGCTCGTGCTGGCGGGCTTTGGCCAGGCCGACACCCTCGCGCTGCCGGGCTCGCAACCGTGGACCGCCCTGTGCTCCAAGCTGCTTGATCTGCGTATTTTTCCAGACGATACACCGGACGGGGCGGGCAAGCTGAACCTGAGCCTCAAGGACACGGGCGGCGGGCTTTTGCTGGTGTCGCAGTTCACGCTCTACGCGGACACGCGCCGGGGCCGCAGGCCGAGCTTCAGCGCCGCCGCACCGCCGGAAACCGCCCGCGCGCTGTACGACCGCCTGGCCGCGGACCTTGCGGCAACAGCGCCAGGGGCCTTTGCCCAGGGCGTGTTCGGGGCCGAAATGCTGCTTGATTTCGTCAACTGGGGGCCGGTGACGATCCTGCTCGACTCTGCAGAGTACGGGTCGGCGGAGTACGGGAAAGGGTAGGTCCGAAGGCTGCGCCGGGGCGTCAGCGGCCCAAACGGACCGGCGGCCAGGGGGTGCTCTCGGCCAGTTTTTTGTTTGCCTCACGCAAGCGCTCAGCCATGTTTTCGCAGATGGTCTGGTTGAGGGCGTTCTTCAGAGCGCCCCTGTCGGCGGCCTCCAGGCTGTCGAAATGGGAGGCGTCCAGGGCCAGGCAGAGGGCCGGGGAAAGGGCCTTGACCGTGGCCGAACGCGGACTGCCGTCGATCAGGCCCATCTCGCCGAACATGTCCCCGAAGCGGTTCAACTGGTGCAGCGTTACGCCCTGGTGGTTGATGTCCAGCTCGCCGTGCACCAGGAAGTAGAGCCACGGGTCACTGGCTCCCTCCAGGATGATGACCTCGCCCTTGTCGTATTTGCGGATCTTGGCCATGCGCACCACCTCCGCCACAATCCCGTCTTCCAGGCTGGACATGGTCGGAATGCAGCGCATTTGCGCAATGATTTCGGCGCTGGTTGGGTCGAACGTGATCTCTTTCATGGCATGCCCCGCAAGGAAAATTCTTTCATCGGCTGTTATACATTGAGATTGGGGCACTGGCAAGCCGCCGGGCTGAATTCCCGATTCCATCGCCCGAGGCCTTGCGCCCTGGCCAGCCGTGCTTACTCTTTTGCGTTATGAAACACCTCATCTGCCCCGCCTGCCACGCCGTGAATCGCGCCGACCCCGCCCGCCTGGCCCAGGCCGTGTGCGGCAAATGCACGCGCCCCCTGGCCGGGGTGAACGTGCTGCACCTGGATCCGCCCCTGCTGGACCGCCTGCTGGCCAAGGACGCCCTGCCGCTCTTGGTGGATTTCTGGGCGCCCTGGTGCGGCCCCTGCAAGATGATGGCTCCGGCCTTTGAGGAGGCGGCAAGGCTGCTCGGCCCGGGCGTTCGCCTGGGCAAAGTGGACACGCAAAAGGAGCAGGGCCTTGGGGCACGCTTCAAGGTGCAGTCCATCCCGACCCTGGCGCTGTTCCGCGACGGCCGCGAGGTGGACCGGGTGTCCGGGGCCATGCCCGCCAAGGACATCGCGGCCTGGACCAGGAGCCGGTTGGGGTAGGCGATTTTCACCTCCGCCTCGCCACTGCACTTTCCCAGCGGGTCCAGCGCCATGAAGCGCTCGGTGTCGGCGGCGTAGTCGCGCCAGAGGAAGCCCCGGCCCGGCGGTGAGGCCGGGCCGGGGCTGTGTGCTTTATGGTGCGAAGCCGAATCGTGACCAGAAGACGAAGAGGAGCCCAACGAACAGAAGCCCGAATAGCGCTGGCAATACTGAGGGTAGCACCCACCAGTATGCGCGGAGAGGTTTCGCTCTGCATTGTGTCAAGCAGAAGATGCAGACGGACCAGGGCAGCGCAGGGGCCACAAACGACTCGAAGCTCGAGTACCCAAGTGGCCAGACATACTGAACCAGAAAAGAAACCACGGCCAATGCGTAGGCAAACACCCCAAGCATGTTGCCTGGGTCACTGGACCATTGTCGCAAGGGTATTACTCGAATAGCCATGTTGCTCCTTTCCTATACCAATCAGCTTGACGCTCCATCCCTTGCTTTGGCGGCCTGGGCCAATCCTTTGGATTCTCCGGGAGCTGCCTGAGTTCTTTGGCGAGTTGTTGATCGACTTCGCGATTGCATTCCCTGCGCCATTTGGCCGGATCGTTGGCTAAGATATCTTCGTTGTCACAGCGCCCTTTTCCCTTGTCGTGCCGCATGTATGCTTCATCCGAGCTATCTACTGGAGGCGCTGTACCATCCATGCCCCCGTTATCCTTTGGGTCCAACCCTCCGCTATGATACAGACCGCCCCAGTTGCCCCAGGTGGGTCCTCCTCTTCCCATGCCAAACTGCGCCGAGGGTTCACCCACCTCCGAACCGTATCCGGGCGTAGGATCGTTTTCACCCGGCAGGGGCGGTATAGTTGGGTCCGTGTCTCCGCTCTCCCAAGATCCGCTGTCAGGCGAGAAGTCACCTTCGTCGAAGTCGAAGGACAACAGCCCCCACACGTCCATCCGGTTGACCGGGTCATCGACACAATACCCGTACCAGTCGCTATCCCCGCCCTTCGCGCCCAACGGGTCGAGCGCGGTGAAGCGCCCGGTGTCGGCGTCGTAGTCACGCCAGGGGAAACGCGTCAGGCCCGTGTCGGGGTCGAACTGCCCCCCGGCGAAGCCGAGCGGCAGGCGCACCACGTTGCCCCGGACTTGAAGCAGGTTGCCGAAGCTGTCGTATTGCATGGCCTGTACAACATGGCCGTCCATGGTGGCAAGGGCCAGCGGCGTGCCCACCTGATCGCAGAGGATCAGGTACTGCTTGCGTCCGTTCTCGATGCCCACGGGCGAACGGCCCTGGTCGTAGAGGAACCGCCACCACTCGCGCCCGTCGTGGAAGCCGCCCAGACGCAACGGGTCCAGCCAGAGGTATTCGGCCACCACGCGCCCGTTCACGCGCTTCTCCGTGCGCTGGCCGCTGGCGTCGTAGGCGTAGTCGATGCGCCTGCCGTCCGGCAGGTCCACGCCCAGCAGCAGGCCGCTCGGCTCATGGTGGTAGTGCGTTTCGCGCTGGCCCTGCGGCGTGGCCTCGACCTTCAGGTTGCGGAAGCCCGCGCGGTCGTAGCCGTACTGGACACTCCCGGCCTGGCCCAGGCGGTTGCCGGAGAGGTAGGTGTAGCGCCGCTCGCCGCGCCGGAGCTGGGGGGCAGATGTCCGCCAGCCTGCGGCCCTGGTGGTCGTACTGGTAGGACTCCCGCAGCGCGTCGTGTTCGTCCGTGACGCGGCTCAAGCGCCCGGCGGAGTCGTAGGCGTAGCGCCGGGTTTCCACGGAATCACCCAGGCGCACGGTGCGCTCGGCGAAGCGGCCCTGGGCGTCGCGCTTGGCGTCAATGCTCGGAAAGATGCTGGAACGTTGCGGGGGGCTGGTCTTCTCGGCCATTGCAATCCTCCTTGAGAGGGGTTTGCGCGTCCAGCACAAGCGCCCGACGCAAATGGCCGATTGTAACCCCGGTTTGCACAGGCCCGGACAAAAATCACCCGTATTTGGCCGCAAAAAGGACAAAAATAACGGATTGACAGGGTTTTGAAACGACATGTTCCGCAGGCCAAGGCCCCCTTCGGGGTTTCATTGCCACCGTCACTCCGCATCAAGGCTCCCGTGGTTCCGCCACAAGCCAAAAGGGCTGTTTCAGGTTCCTCCTGAAACAGCCCTTTCGGCGCAATGGGGATTCCAAAGAACCTTAAGGCCCTCTGGCGGGTCCAAGGGGCAGCGCCCCTGGCGTCTTCCCTACAGCACGCCCAGGTCCACGAACCTGAGGTACAGCTCGCGGCTGATCCAGGCGTCGGTGGCGGCGTAGACGATCTGCTTGGTCGACAGGGCCTCGCGCGCCCAGTTGGAGCACTGCGCGCCCTTGCTGATGCGCAGGCCCATGAGGTTGGCCGTGAGGTTGCGCA
>CAZXZF010000263.1:0-4182 GCA_964645095.1 uncultured Desulfocurvus sp.
CATGCTGCCGCACGCCAACCTGCGCGTGTGCGGCGGGCGCGGCGCGGTGTTCGGCCAGGCTGCGCCCGGCCCAGGGGGAGAGGGCCAGCGCGCCCTGTTCAACTCCGGCGCAAGCGGGCTGATGATCGGCGACTACCTGACCATGGCAGGCTCCCCGGCCGAGGCCGACCTGGCCCTGGCGAGGGAGCTGGGGCTGAATCCCATGACCGGGCCCACGCCCGCCCCGAATCCCGGAAAGGGCCGCTGACGTGGCCGCCGTTGACAGAAAAGCACTCCAGGGCTTCTGGACCGAGCGCGGCAAGGCCTACCTGCGCTGCTTTTTGCGCACGTACCTGGTGGGCGCGTCCATGAACCCGCGCGGGCTCATGAGCGTGGGCATCCTCTACGCCATGCAGCCGGGGCTGTGGGTCATCCACAAGGAGACCGCGGCCCGGGAGCAGGCGCTCAAGCGCTATGCCCGGCACTTCAGCTCGCACCCCTTCTGGGTGCCCTGCCTGGTGGGCATCTTCCTGGCCGTGGAGGCGGACATCGCCGGCCGCAGGCTGCCGCCCGACGCCCTGGAAAAGGTCAAGAACACCACCAGCTACACCCTGTCCGCCATCGGCGACTCCGTCTTCGCGGGCAGCCTGCTCATCTTCTGGGCGCTCTCCACCACCAGCCTGCTGCTGGCGGGCATGCGCGCCCTGCCGCTCGGGATAGGCATTTTCTTTTTTCTTGGATTGCAAGTCTTTCGTGTGTACACTTTTCTTGGGGGTCTCCGCAGGGGCTTCAGCTTCCTCGGCGCCCTCAAGAACTGGGATCTCATCAACTGGGGACGGCGCATCAAGTTCCTCAATGCGGCGCTGCTCCTGGTCTTGTGGGCGCAGCTGTTCCCGGCCAGGGACTTCGTCTCCTGGGCCTGGGGCATCGGCGCCCTCGGATTGGCTGGGGTCCTGACCCTGCGGCCCATACTGCCCCGGTGGCTGGTGGCCGGGGTGGTCCTGTGGGCGCTTTCGGCCATCCCCTGGCTCATGCAACGCGCCAGCAGCGGCATCCCGGCGGGTTTCCCCTAAGGCCGCCCCTGGCGCACTGAAATACGGTTGGATAATGTCGGAAACGAGTGCATATATGGATTCAGGCGCCGCTGCCGGAGAGCAGTGCGTGCGGCAGGTGCTGGTGACCAACCAGCTCGGCCTGCACGCGCGCCCGGCCAGCCAGATCGCCCGCGAGGCCCAGGCCTTTGCCGCCAAGATCAGCATCGCGGGCCAGGGACAAAGCGTGGACGCCAAGAGCATCCTGGACATCCTGACGCTCTCGGCGGGCATGGGCAGCACCCTTGAGATCCGGGCCAGCGGCTCGGACGCGGCCCAGGCCGTGGACCGCCTGATGGAGCTGTTCGCCGCCAAGTTCGGGGAGAAATAGTGGCCAGAGTCATCATTCGCGGCATATCGGTGTCCACGGGCTTCGCCATCGGCAAGGCCGTGTTCGTCAACCGCAGGCACCGCTCCGAGCTGCCGCGCCAGACCATCCAGCCCGCCCTGGTGGCCGAGGAAGAGGCGCGCCTGCGCGAGGCCTTCGCCAGCGTGGAGGCCGAGCTGGCCGCCGCCCGCGACCGCATCCCGGCCGAGCTCAAGGAACACAAGCACATCCTCGACTCGCACCTGATGATCTTGAAGGACCCCAAGCTCGCCGGGGCCGCAGCCAAGTGCATCCGCGAGCTCGGCGTCAACGCCGAGTGGGCCCTGGAAAAGGCCGTGGCCGAGCTGGAGAAGGCCTTCGGCGTGCTCGACGATTTGTACATCCGCGAGCGCCTGCAGGACGTGCGCGTCATGAGCGACCGCGTCATGGCGCAGCTGCTGGGCACCGTGCACGAACTTCTGGCCGTGGAGGGCCGGGTCATCATCATGGCCCACGACCTGACCCCGGCGGACACCGTGGCCCTCGAAGTCTCCAAGATCATGGGCTTTGCCACGGCCCAGGGCGGCAAGACCTCGCACACGGGCATCATGGCCCGCACGCTCGGCATCCCGGCCCTGGTGGGCGTGGCCGATCTGGAGGACGCGGTCAACGACGGCGACCTGGTCATCATGGACGGCGTGGGCGGCCGCATCCTGGTGGACCCCGACGAGGACGAGCTGGCCGAGTTCAACGAGCTGGGCGCGCAGTTCGAGGACTACCAGCGCCGCATCTACCGCGGCTGCCAGCTCCCGGCCGAGACCATCGACGGCTACCGCGTGCACGTCCTGGCCAACATCGAGCTCATCGAAGAGGTGGCCGCAGTGCTGGACAACGGCGGCGAGGGCATCGGCCTGTACCGCACGGAATACAGCTACTTAAACCGCACCGAGCTGCCCACGGAAGACGAGCTGGCCGACAAGTATTCCGACCTGGCGGCCATCATGAGCCCGCGCAAGGTCATCTTCCGCACCCTCGACCTCGGCGCGGACAAGACCATCGCCAGCTTCGGCTCCCTGGAAGAGGCCAACCCGGCCATGGGCCTGCGCGCCATCCGCTTCTGCATGCAGCACCCGGAGCTGTTCAAGACGCAGCTCAAGGCCATTGCCCGGGCCAGCGCCTACGGCAACGTGTCCATCATGTTCCCCATGATCTCCGGCCTGCGCGAGGTGCGCCGGGCCAAGGCCAAGCTGCGCGAGGCCCAGGAGGAGCTGCGCACCGAGGGCAAGCGCTTCAACCAGGACATGCCCATCGGCATCATGATCGAGCTGCCCGCAGCGGTGATGATCGCCAACCTTTTGGCCGAAGAGGTCGACTTCTTCAGCATCGGCACCAACGACCTGATCCAGTACAGCCTGGGCATCGACCGCACCAACCCGCACGTGAGCTACCTGTACCAGCCGCTGCACCCGGCCATTTTGCGCAGCATCAAGCACGTGGTGGACGCCGCGCACCAGGCCGGCATCGAGGCCAGCTTATGCGGCGAAGTCGCCAGCGACCCCTTTTGCGTGCCCATCCTCATGGGCATGCAGATCGACTGCATCTCGCTCTCGCCCCAGGCCATCCCGGGCATCAAGCGCATCATCCGCCAGGCCCGCATGAGCGAGTGCAAGGCGCTCTTGCGCGAGGTTCTGGCCTGCCGCACCGTGGGCAAGATCAACCGCCTGGTGCGCGACACCATCTTCAACAAATACCCGGAAGAGCTCACATTCTTTGCCTCGCTCCTGGACAACGACGATCTCGGCGGGTGAGCGCATGACCGAAAATCCCCATCGCCACGCGGGCGAGAAACTCATCGCCACCAACAAGCAGGCGCGCAGGCTCTATGAATTCCTGGAGGTTTTCGAGGCCGGGCTGGTGCTCATGGGCTCGGAGCTGAAAAGCCTGCGCGAGGGCCGCGTGAATTTCATGGACGGGTACGTGCGCTTCAGCAAGAACGAGGCCTGGCTGACCGGCGTGCACATCGCGCCGTACGCCAACGCGGGCATGGACCCGCACGAGCCCACGCGCGAGCGCAAGCTGCTCCTGCACAGCCGCGAGATCGACAAGCTGCAGGCCCTGGCCTCGCAAAAGGGCCTGACCGTGATCCCGGTCAAGCTCTATTTCAAGAACGGCCGCGTGAAGCTGCAGATCGCGCTCGGCAAGGGCAAGAACGTGCACGACCGCCGCGACGACATCAAGGCCCGCGACATGGCCCGCGACACCGCGCGGCAGTTGTCGGACTACCGGAAATAGCCCCCGCCCGGCCCCGGCGGCGGGCCACACCCCTTACCTGCATGACAGGCACGCCATGACCGCACCCACAACAGCCCTCGCCCCCGCCCTCACCCCCAGCCACCTGCGCTTCCTGGAAGCCCTGTTCCCCGGCGAAGGGCTCGTCACCAAGCCGGAGGAGATGGCCGTGTTCGGCGCAGACTCCAGCCGCCGCTCGGCCCTGCCCTGGGCCGTGGTCAGGCCGAGGAACGAAGAACAGATCGTGGAGCTTTTGCGCTGGGCCGAGGCCGAAAAGATGCCGCTCGTGCCCCGTTTGCGCGGCACAGGCATGAGCGGCGGCGCAGTGCCAGCCTTTGGCGGCGTGGTGGTGTCCACGCTGTGGCTGAACCGCGTGCTGGACATCGACGGCGACGACTTCTGCGCCGAGGTGGAGCCCGGCGTGGTCACCAGCGAATTCCAGGCGCTGACGCAAAAGCAGAAGCTCTTCTACCCGCCGGACCCGGCCAGCCTCAAGATTTCCACCCTGGGCGGCAA
>CAZXZF010000264.1:0-4169 GCA_964645095.1 uncultured Desulfocurvus sp.
CGGCGCGTGGGCGCCAGGGCTCCGGCCAGGGCGTAGAGCCCGAGCGAGGCCAGGAAGACCCAGGAGTAGCCGTAGCTCACGGCCAGGATGTTGGCCAGCGGCGTGGCGACCACGGACAGGGCGCCGTTGACGCTCCAGGCCCAGGGGATGAAGGCGCTCTTGCTGCCGCGGTAGGTGGACAGGGCCAGCGGGAAGGGCATGCCCATGAAGAAGCCCAGCGGCGCGGCGATGGCCACGGCCAGGGCCAGCTTGGCCGGGTCGGGCCAGGCCAGCGCCAGGTCCAGCAGGCGCGGCAACAGCAGGCCGGAGAAGGCAGCGAGCGTGGCGGCGACGGCGCAGGCCAGGCGGATGCCTGCGCGCGGCCGGGGCACGAAGCGGCTGGAAAAGGCGCTGCCGAGCCCTGAGGCGATGAGCATGGCCGAGAGCACCAGGGCAAAGGCCAGGGTCGGATCGTTGAGGAAGAAGGTGAAGCGCTCGATGAGCACGATTTCGACGAAGAGGAAGCCCAGGCCCAGGCACAGGAAGTAGCCGAAGCCGCAGAGCACCTCAGCGTGGCTGATGTCGCCCATGCCGCGCCGCCGAAGCAACGGCAGCAGGAACACGATGAGGGCGAACGCGGCGGCCTGGGCCAGCACGGCCACGTTGACCAGGTAGCCGATCTCCTGGCGCGGCAACAGCTCGATGCGCGCCAGCGCCTCCGGGATGCGCGAAAGCCGGATGATCTCGTGGAAGAAGGGCCGGTCCTGGGTGCTGGGCGCGAGGTTGAAGAAGCGGAAGCTGGAGGCGTCGGTTGTGCCGTCGCGCAGGAAGGCCACCAGGTCGTCCATGAGGGCGTCGCGCGCGCGCAGGCCGCCGCCAAGCTCTTCGCCCATGCCCCCGGCCATGCCCCCGCCGTCGTCCAGGATGCCTTCCTGGAGGCCCTCCGGGGCTCCAGCGGGAACGCCACCGGGGCTGAGGGGCTGCCCGGCCGCCTTGTCCGCTCTGGTTGCCCCGGCCGCCCTGCCTGCCCCGTCCGGCCTGGCCGCTTCCGTGGTGGCGTTCTCAAAGGACACGGGCGGCAGGTCGTTGTAGACTTCCACCGTGGCCGGGTCGATGCCGGGGAAATAGGGCGTGTCGAAGCTGCGCTCCGCGGCGAAGGCCCGGGCCTTGGCGATGTCCTGGATGTCGAAGGCCCGGCGCGAAATGAGAATGCGCGCGGTGAAGGAGCTGCGCACCACCAGGATGTGCGCGGCCGGACTGGCCGCACCGGCGAGCAGCAGGCCCTCGCGCACCGTGGCCACGGCCTTGAGCGCATAGACCGGCAGCTCGCCGATGCCCATGGGCACGGAGATGAGCCCGTCCGCGGACAGGGCCTTGAAGAGCCGGGCGAGGCCCTCAGCGGTGAGCAGGTACTTGTTGGCCTGGCCCTGGTCCAGAAACTCCGGGGACACGTCGATGAGGCTGTAGGGCGTCTCGGCCTGGGCCGCCAGCACCAGGGCCGAGCCCAGGCGCGGGGGCGTGGCCGTGCCCTTGGGGGCGTCGTGCCCGGCGGCAAAGGCTGCTGGAGGGGCCAGGAGCCTGCGCAAGGGCGGCGGGTATTTCTTCGGCCTGGCCGGGGCGGTGGCGTCAGGGGAAGCTTCGGCCACGGCTTCAACGGGATTGGCAGCGGCGTTGGCCGAGGCGTTGGCCCCGGCCTCGGCAACGGCGTCGGCCCGGTCATCAGACAACGGCAGGCGCAGGGCGAAGCTTGTGGGCGGGCTGGAGGGCTTGTGGGCGGCCAGGATGCCCAGCAGCACCGGGTCGCTCTCCACGGTGTCCACGTGCTGCGCGCCGAGCATCAGCGCCTCGCGCAGGCGGAACCCGCCGCGCCCCCCGGCCAGGAGCACGCGCGGCTGGGCCCGCAGCACGTAGGGCAGGGAGTCCAGGGCGGCGTTCAGGTAGCCGGTGTCGACGGCCTCCTGGCGCGGCAGGGAGACGAGCCGTTCGCCGTCGCGGTACAGGCCGAGCGCCGGGGGCGGGCCGCCAGCGCCAAGCAGCTCGTAGTTGTTGGACAGGTCCGGGTCGTGGCGCTCCAGGTAGCTCGACAAAAGCTGGTAGTAGCCGCGCGCGGAGCGCACCTCCAAAAGGATGCGGTTGTCCTCCACGTTCATGGCCATGGACACGGGCTTGTACTGGCTGAAGGCGGCGTTGTTGTGGTCCAGCACCACGTATCCCGCCCCGGCCATGGTCAGCAGCGCCAGCCCGGCCAGGCCCGCGCGGACAACGGCCCGTGCGGGCGGCAGGCTGGTCAGCGCGGCCAGGGCCAGCGGCGGCAGCAGGAACAGCGGCACGTGGAAGGGGTGCGCCAGGGAGATGCAGAAGAGCAGCGCGGCAGCGCCCAGGCCAGCGCCCACCAGGTCGGCCATGTAGACCTTGGGGATGTTCTCCTGGCCCGTCAGGAACGACAGGCCCACGTACAGGCCGGAGGCGAAAAAGAAGGGGAACAGCGCCAGGTAGTAGCGGCCGATGTTCAGCAGCTGCCCGGCGAAGAGCACCTCGTTCTGGAGCTCCAGGGGGTTGAAGGGGATGAGCCCCAGGGCGGCAAAGCCGCCGGACAGCAGCAGGAGCATGAGCACGGGCAGCCCGAAGAAGAGCGCGCCCGCCCGGCGCTGGAACCAGTGGCCGAAGAGGCAGAGCGCCACGCCGCTGACGGAATACCCGGCCATGGCCATGGAGATGACCCAGTAGCCGTACTCCGACCAGTTGGTGATGGCGAAGTGGCGCACGAGGAAGATCTCAAACGCGATGGAGGAGAGGCAGACCAGGAAGATGCCGACGTAGCGCATGGACCCCCAGGCCGCGAACGGGTCTTGACGAGCCTGGTCGCGGCGGCACGGAAAATATGGGGGCTTCTATCCCATCCGGGCCGCGCCCGCAAGCTTTCGCCGTGGCGCGGAGGCTTAGATCGCCCCGTCTGCTCCGTTCGTCCAGACCGGCCCGTTCAGCCCGTGTCTTTCATCGGGCAGGGTCTGGAAGCTGAGGCACAGGGTGAAGGCGCTGCCCGCGCCAGGGGAGCTCTCCACCTCCACGCTGCCGCCCATGCGCCCGGCCAGTTCGCGCACGATGGCCAGGCCCAGGCCTGTGCCCGGGTAGCGCTTGGTCATCGGGTCCTCGGCCTGCACAAAGGGCTCGAACAGGCCCTGCATCTGCTCCGGGGTGATGCCGATGCCTGTGTCGGCCACCTGGATGCGCAGGGTGCAGTCGCCCTCGGCCCGGCAGGCCAGGGCCGCGTTGATGGTCACGCCGCCCTGCGGGGTGAACTTCAGCGCGTTGTCCAGCAGGTGGCGCAGGGCCATGCTCAGGCGCAGGGGATCGCCCAGGAGCGGCTGTTCCAGCGCGCCGGGATGCCCGTTGAGCACGAGGGTCAGGCCCTTGGCCTCGGCCACGGGCTTGAGCTCCGCTTCCAGCGGGGCGAACACCGCGGCCAGGATAAAGGGCTTGTGCTCCAGGGTGATGCTGCCCGAGTCCAGGGCCGCGTAGTCCAGGATGTCGCCGATGAGGTGCGTGAGCTGCTGGGTGGTTTGCATGGCGTACCCCAGATACTCGCGCTGCTCGGGCGGCAGGTCGGCCTGGGCCAGGAGCTGGAGCATGCCCGACAGGCCGTTCAAGGGCGTGCGCAGCTCGTGGCTCATGTTGGTCACAAAGGCGTCCTTGGCGCGGCTGGCGGCCTCGGCGGCCTCCTTGGCGGCCCGCAGCGCCTGCTCGGAGAGCCTGCGCTCGGTGATGTCGCGGGAGAAGCTGGCGATCTGGCGCACCTCGCCTTCCTCGTCGAAGACGGGATACAGACGGATGGCGTACATGCGGCCCTCGCGCTCTTCCTCAAAGCGCAGGGGCGCGCGGGTGCGCACAACCTCCTCGAAGCGTTCCCGGCGCCCATTGCGCACGTACTCGGGGATGAGGTCCAGGATGTTCCTGCCCACCAGCATTGGCGCGGTGGTGTTGCGGCGCCTGGCCGCGCTCTCGTTCATGGACAGCACCCGGCCATCGGGCACCAGGAGCAGCAGCCCGTCGGCCGAGGCGTTGAACACCGCCCGCAGGCGCTCCTCGCTCTCGAGCAGGGCCTTGCGCGCGGCCTCCTGCTCGGCCTGGGCCTGCTCCAGGCCCTCGGCCATGCGGTCGAAGGTGCGCGCCAGTTCGCCCAGCTCGCCCGC
>CAZXZF010000265.1:0-4164 GCA_964645095.1 uncultured Desulfocurvus sp.
GCGCCCTTCTGGCCGTACTTCTTGCGCTCCTTCTTGCGGGCGTCGCGGGTCAGGAACCCGGCCCGCTTGAGGGTGCTGCGCAGCTCCGGGTCGTAGGTCAGAAGCGCGCGGGAGATGCCGTGGCGCACGGCCTGGGCCTGTCCGGACACGCCGCCGCCGGCGACATTGACCTTGATGTCGAACTTGTCGACGGTCTTGGTCAGCTTGAGCGCCTGCTGCACGATCATCTGCAGGGTCTTGCGCGGGAAGTATTCCTCGTAGGGACGGCCATTGATGGTGATCAGGCCGGTGCCCGCGGTGACGCGGGTGCGCGCCACGGCGTTCTTGCGCTTGCCAGTGCCGTAATTGAAATCAAGCATGTATCA
This sequence comes from uncultured Desulfocurvus sp., assembly GCA_964645095.1. Taxonomy (GTDB): domain Bacteria; phylum Desulfobacterota; class Desulfovibrionia; order Desulfovibrionales; family Desulfovibrionaceae; genus Humidesulfovibrio. Next base: position 366 of record CAZXZF010000265.1, read on the forward strand.
ACTCCTGATGCGGAGGTTACAGGGCCAGAGCCTGGGGCTTCTGGGCGACGTGGGTGTGCTCAGGACCAGCGAAGACCTTGAGCTTCTTGATGATCTGCCGGGACAGGCGGTTCTTCGGCAGCATGCCGCGCACAGCCTGGATGATCACCAGTTCAGGGTTCTTCTCAAGCATCTGCTTCAGGGTCCGGGACTTGAGGCCGCCGGTGTACAGCGTGTGCTTGTAGTACATCTTCTTGTTCAACTTGTCACCGGTGACCTTGATCTTCGTGGCGTTGACCACGACGATGAAGTCGCCGCCGTCCATGTGCGGGGCGAAACCGGGCTTGTGCTTGCCACGAATGCGATGGGCGATGGCCGTGGCCAGGCGGCCAAGGACCTGTTCCGTGGCATCGACCACGAACCATTCGTGCTTCAGGTCCGACGGGACCGGGCTGTACGTATTCATTTTGGTCAACTCCTTCACTTCAAACTGGAAACAGGGCTCTTACGGTTTTTGGGTGAGCCTGTCAACTGAAATCCACTTCCTTTTCCGGGCCTCAGCCAGGGAAATGTTCCCCTAGGCCCCGGCCACCAACTCTTTCAGCTTGGCGATGGCCTTGTCGATGCCCGAGGCGTCGGTGCCGCCCGCCTGGGCCATGTCCGGCCGGCCGCCGCCGCTGCCGCCCACCAGGGCCGCAACGTCCTTGATAAGCGCGGGCGCGGTGAAGCGTCCGTGCAGGTCGCGGCTCACGCTGACCAGCACGGCCACCTTGCCGTCCTCGGTGGGGGCGACGATGCAGGCCACGCCCGAGGGCAGCCTGCTCTTCAGCGCGTCCATCTGCTCGCGCAGGCTCTTGATGCTCGCGGCCTCGGCCCGCACCGCCAGCACCTTCACCCCGCCGATGTCCTCGACCTCGGCCATGCGCGCCCCGCCCTCGCCGCTGGCCAGCTTGGTCTGCAGGCGCTCCAGGTCCTTCTGCAAGGATTTCACCTGGGCATTCATGGCCTTGGCCCGGGCGGCGACTTCCTCGGGCCGCGCCTTGAGCACGGCCTGGACCTCGGTCATCTCCTGGCGCAGGGTCTGCATGAAGTTCAGCGTGTTCCAGCCCGTGGCCGCCTCGATGCGCCGGATGCCCGAAGCCACGCCTGTCTCGGACAGGATGACGAAGCTGCCGGTCTGGCCGGTGTTGGTCAGGTGCGTGCCGCCGCAGAGCTCCATGCTCACGCCGGGCACCTCCACCAGGCACACCGTGTCGCCGTATTTCTCGCCAAAGAGCGCCATGGCGCCTCTGGCCACGGCCTCTTTCGGGGTCACGTTCTCGCGGCCCACCGGGAGGTCGTCCAGGATGGCGCGGTTGACGATCTGCTCGACCCGGGCCAGCTCCTGCGGGGTCAGGGGCGCGATGTGCGTGAAGTCGAAGCGCAGGCGCTCCGGGCCGACAAGGGAGCCGGACTGCTTCACGTGGTCGCCCAGCACCTGGCGCAGGGCCGAGTGCAACAGGTGCGTGGCCGTGTGGTTGCGCGAGCTTGCCAGGCGCGCACGCGCGTTCACCGTGAGGCTGGCCGTCTGGCCGGTTTTGATGTCGCCCTCGTTGACGAAGATCTTGTGCACGGTGAGCTGCGGCGAGGGTTTCAGCGTCTCCAGCACGTCGGCCCCGCCGGTGGGGGTGGAGACCTCGCCGAGGTCGCCCTCCTGGCCGCCGGACTCGCCGTAGAAGGGCGTCGAGGCCGTGACCAGCCAGCCGCCCTGGCCCTGGGTCAGGCTCTCGGCGCTCTCGCCCTCGCCGTCCAGCAGGGCGATGATGCGGCCGTCGTCCTCCAGCAGGGAATTGCCGGTGAAGCGGGTCTTGACCCCGGCCTCAAGCAGGCCCTGGAACATGCTGGCCACGTCCTTCTCGCCGGAGCCCTTCCAGGCGCTCTTGGCCCGGGTCTTCTGCTCCTTCATGCAGGCCATGAAGCCGGGCTCGTCCACGCTGATGCCCTGTTTCTCGGCCACGTCGTTGACGATGTCCAGCGGGAAGCCGAAGGTGTCGTAGAGCTTGAAGGCGAACTCGCCGCTGATGCGCGTCTCGGCGATCTCCTTCAGCCGCGCGATCTCGTCCTCCAGGATCACCAGGCCCTTGTCGAGCGTCTGGGAGAAGCGCTCCTCTTCCTCGCGCACCACCCGGGCCATGAACTCCTGGTTGGACAGAAGCTCGGGGTAGGCGCCATGCATCTGGGCCACCACCTGGCGCACGGTCTCGTGCAGGAAGGGCTCGGTCAGGCCCAGGTGGCGGCCGAAGCGGAAGGCCCGGCGGATGAGGCGCCGCAGTACGTAGCCCCGGCCCTCGTTGCTGGGCAGGATCTGGTCGGTGATGAGGAAGGCGATGGACCGGCTGTGGTCGGCGATGACCTGGAGCGACGTGTCCACATCCTTGTCCGCGCGGTACGTGACGTGCGCCTTGTCGGCCACGAAGGAGATCAGCGGGCGGAAGAGGTCGGTCTCGAAGTTGGAGTGCTTGCCCTGGGACACGGCGGCGATGCGCTCCAGGCCCATGCCCGTGTCGATGCTCGGGCGGGGGAGCGCGGTGCGCGTGCCGTCCGCGGCCTGGTCGAACTGCATGAACACGAGGTTCCAGATCTCCAGAAAGCGGTCGCAGTCGCATTTGCCGATGCCGCAGTCCGGCCCGCAGGACATCTCCGCGCCCTGGTCCACGTAGATCTCGGAGCAGGGGCCGCAGGGGCCGGTGTCGCCCATGGACCAGAAGTTGTCCTTGTCTCCGAGACGGTAGATGCGCTCGGGCGCAAGCCCGGCCACGCTCTGCCACAGCTCGCCGGCCTCGTCGTCGTCCTTGTAGATGCTGACGTAGAGGTTGTCCTTGGGCAGCTTGATCTCCTTGGTGATGAAGTCCCAGGCCAGGCGGATGGCCTCGGCCTTGAAGTAGTCGCCGAAGGAGAAGTTGCCGAGCATCTCGAAGAAGGTGTGGTGGCGCGCGGTGCGGCCCACGTTCTCCAGGTCGTTGTGCTTGCCGCCCACGCGCAGGCACTTCTGGGAGCTTACGGCGCGGGTGTAGGGGCGCTTCTCCTGGCCCAGGAAGCATTTCTTGAACTGGACCATGCCCGCGTTGGTGAAGAGCAGGCTGGGGTCGTCCTTGGGCACGAGGGTGGAGCTTTCCACCACGGTGTGGCCCTGTTGCTCAAAGTACTTGAGGAAGCGGGAGCGTATTTCTGCGGCGTTCATGCGATGTCTCTTCTCCAAAAGGGGGGTGGCGGTCCGTTGGTTCGAGGCTTGCGCCCGGTGCTAGTCTTCGTCCACTTCAGCGGGCTCGGCCGCGGCCGGGATGAAGGCCGGCGGGGCCATGCCCAGGTGCTCGAGCAGCTTGTCCTCGATCTTCTGGCGCAACTCGTGGTTTTCGGTCAAGAGCGCGCGCACGTTCTCCTTGCCCTGGCCCAGGCGCTCGGAGCCAAAGGCGAACCAGGAGCCGGACTGCTCGATGATCTTGTTCTCCACGCCGAGGTCGATGATCTCGCCCTCGCGGCTCATGCCCGTGCCGTAGAGGATGTCGACCAAGGCCTCGCGGAAGGGCGGGGCGACCTTGTTCTTCACGACCTTGATGCGCGTGCGGTTGCCGTAGGCCTCTTCCTTGTCCTTCAGGCTCTGGATGCGGCGGATGTCGATGCGGATGCTCGCGTAGAACTTCAGCGCGTTGCCGCCGGTGGTGGTCTCCGGGCTGCCGTAGCCGGTCATGCCGATCTTCATGCGGATCTGGTTGATGAACACCACCACCGCGCGGGACTTGTGGATGGTGCCGGTGAGCTTGCGCAGGGCGTGGCTCATGAG
>CAZXZF010000266.1:0-4157 GCA_964645095.1 uncultured Desulfocurvus sp.
GGCAGGTGGATGCTGACCACGTTCAGGCGGTAGAACAGGTCCTCGCGGAAGCGGCCGTCGGCCACGGCCTTGGTCAGGTCGCGGTTGGTGGCGGCCACGATGCGGATGTCCACCTCCACGGACTCGGTGCCGCCCACGCGCTCGAAGCATCTCTCCTGGAGCACGCGCAAGAGCTTCACCTGCATGTCGTGCGACAGCTCGCCGATCTCGTCGAGAAACAGCGTGCCCTTGTCGGCCAGCTCAAAGCGCCCGCGCCGCCGCGAAACCGCGCCGGTGAAGCTGCCCTTCTCGTGGCCGAAGAGCTCGCTCTCCAGCACGCCGGTGTTCAGCGCCATGCAGTTGACCGAGATGAACGGCCCGTCCTTGCGCGGGGAGTCGTTGTGGATGGCCTTGGCGATGAGCTCCTTGCCCGTGCCGCTCTCGCCGGTGACGAGCACGGTGCTGCGGCTGGGCGCGGCGCGGTGCACCATGTCCAGCACGTGGCGCATGCTCTTGTCCCTCGCCACGATGTTCTCCGGCCCGAAGCGCTCCTGGATCTGCCTGCGCAAATGTCGGTTCTCCTGCTGGGCCCGGGCGAACTGCATGGCCTTGGAGATGGACAGCAAAAGCTCCTCGTTGCTGAAGGGCTTGGTGATGTAGTCAAAGGCGCCGGTGCGCATGGCCTCCACCGCGGCCTCGATGCTGCCGAAGGCGGTCATGATGAGCACCGGGATGTAGGAATAGTGCTTCTTGACGTGGTCGAGCACGTCCTTGCCGGTGAGCTTCGGCATCTTCATGTCCGTGACCACCACGTCGACCTCGGACTCCTCGAGGAAGGCCAGGCCCATCTCCGGGTCGGACAGGGTGGTGACCTTGTAGCCCGCATCGGACAGGATGGCGTCGAGCACGAGCAGGTAGTTCAGCTCGTCGTCCAGAATGAGAATATTGCCTGACATGTGGGGCTCCGTACCGTGTTGCCGGTCTATGCTTTGGGGGTGACGGAAGGCGCGCCGGGGGCGGCGGGAGCTTTCGCCGGGACGGCCTGCCCGGAATCAGCCGCGCGCAGCAGCAGCGACACCACGGCCCCGCTCTCGGGGTGGTTCTTCAAGGCCACGAAGCCGCCGTGGCTCTCCACGATGCTGGTGACGATGGCCAGGCCCAGGCCCGTGCCCGTGTCCTTGGTGCTGTAAAAGGGGTCCTTCATCTTGTCCAGGTTGTCCAGGTCGAAGCCCGGCCCGGAGTCGCGCACCTGGAGCTCGAGCCACGGGCCGCCCTCAACGGGCAGGCCAGGCGCGCCGGGGTCCGCAGGCCGCGCCAGCACCTGGATCAGCCCGCCCTGGGTCATGGCCTGCATGGCGTTGCCCAGCACATTGTACACCGCGCGGTAGAGCAGGTCCTTGTCGCCCAGCACGCGGGTGCCGGGCGGACAGTCGCGCTCCATGGTGATGCCCTTGGCCTCGCACTCGTGCTCCAGAAACACCGCCGCCTGCTCCAGGATGCGGCAGAGGTCCACCACGTCCATGCGCGGCTGGCGCGGCCGGGCGTAGTCCAGGAAGTCGTTCACCGTGCGCGAGAGCCGCCTGGACTCGTCGTAGATGGCCTCGATGATGCGCGTGTGCGGATGGTTGTCGGCCTTGGCCTTCTTGAACACCAGTTCGGCGCTGCTCTGGATGATCCCGAGCGGGTTTCTGATCTCGTGGGCCACGCCGGCCACCATGCGGCCCATGCCCGCCAGCTTCTCCTGCTGGTGCAGTTCGCGCAGGAGCTTCTCCTTCTCGGCCTGGCGCTCGGCGCTGATGCGGTCGACCCGGCGCAGGATGCTGACGATGAGGAAGAACAGAACCATGCTGGTCAAAAGCGAGGTCGAGTAGACCAGGCGCTCGAAGTTGACCACGGCCATGTAGTCTTCGGTGATGTCCTGGCTGAACTCCAGGATGCCCATGATGGGGTTCTTGACGCCGGGGCCGAAGCTGCGCTCCATGCGCAGGGGCGCGAACCCGCGCAGGACCACGCTGCCGGGCTTGAGCTCCAGCCGGAACAGGGCCGTGGCCCCGGAAATCTTGCTGAACAGCTCGAAATTCGGCTCCTCCAGGTTGAAGGCGCGCTTGACGCCCTCCCCGGCCAGGCCCATGCGGGTCACCAGGTTCGGGTCCGTGCAGTAGGAGATGCGGAACTCAGGGTCGTAGATGCGCACCTCGCGCACACGGAAGCTGTGGATGGTGCTTCGCACCACCTGGTCCAGCCGGGTGAACTGCTCCGGGTTGCGCAGGCTGATGGCCCCGTAGCCGATGATGGTCGGCAGGGTGAAGCGCGTGAAGATCTGGTGCGAGAGGTTCTCGGACAAAAGCAGCCCGAATTCCTTCTGCTTCTCCAAGAGCACGCGCTCGGCGTACTTGGACAAAAACACGGCCAGGCCCAGGTTGGTCACCAGGATCAGGATGAGGAAGGTCCAGGTGAGGACCTTCACGAACTGCAAGGGCTTCTTCGCCGCCAGGAGGCTTCTGTATATGCCCAAGGGCTAGAACCCCCGCTCGTCGCGCCCGCCGGTGGTGAAGGCGGAGAGCTGGGCCGTCTCCCCGGCCAGGCCCGAGGCCCCCAGGCGCGCCTTGGCCAGGCGCTTGCCCAGCTCCACCGCGGGCTGGTCCACGGGGTTGATGCCCATGAGCCAGCCGGTCAAAAGCGTGGCCGCGCCCAAAAGCGCCATCATCTTGCCAGCGGCATGGGCGTCGTCGATCCCCAGGCGCAAGGCCACCAGCGGCACCTGGCTCTGACAAAGCGCCATGCGCGTGCCCAGGGCCTCGGCCGGCAGAAGCTCGCCAAAGCGCTTGCCCTGCAGATAGTCGAAAATGGCGGGCATGTCCTTGGGGAAGGCCAGGCCTTCGGGGCCGGTGGCGCGTTCCACGAACAGGCAGGCCTTGTTGCGCGGGCCGTCCAGGAACATCTGGTTCACGCTGTGCTGGTCGGTGGCGCCCACTGCGGGCAGGGGCTGGGAGCCCATGCCGTCCTTGCCCAGGCTCTCGGCCCAGAGCTGCGCGAACCAGTCGGCGAAGCTGGACCAGGCCGGGATGTAGAAGAAGGTGATGAGCTCGCAAAAGCCCGCGTCCATGAGCGCCTTGCCCCACACCGCGAACTCGAAGGACGGGTGCGCGGCAAGCTTCGCCGCGTCGAGCTTCGGGTCGGTGAGCGGCGCGGCCACGGCCTTAAACCCGCGCACCAGCGCGCGCCAGTCCAGGCCCAAAAACGCGGCGGGCACCAGGCCCACGGCGGAGATGGCCGAGTAGCGGCCGCCCAGGTTGTCGGGCACGGGCAGGGTGCGGATGCCGAAGGTGCTCGCCTCCTCGCGCAGGTAGCCCTTGTTCTCGTCGGTGTTCAGCAGCAGGTGGTCCTTCCAGCTCTGGGGCAGGGCCGCCTTCAGCCAGTCCTTGACCAGGAAGTACTGGCCGATGGTCTCGATGGTGTCGCCGGACTTGCTGACCACGTAGACCAGGGTCCTCTCCGCAGGCAGGCGGTCCAGGTGGGCCTCAAGCACTGCCGCGTCCACGTTGTCCATGATCCAGATGGATTTGCCCGTGTGGCCGGGCAGGTCCTGGCCCGGGGCAAAGGCCTTTTGCAGGGCGCGGGCGCCCAGGGCCGAGCCGCCGATGCCGAGCAGCAGCATGTGCTCGAAGCGCGCAAGAAAGCCCGACTCCAGCTCGGCCAGGTCCTTTTCCAGGGCGGGCATGAAGGGCGTGGCCAGAAACGGCAGCTTGCCCGCCTGGATCTCGCCCGCGAGCTTTTCCGCCATCTCGCCCGCGCGTGCGCGCAGTTCTGCGGAGGCCGGAAGGCGCTCCCACGAGGCATTGGTCCAGTCCAGAATATCCTGATGCTTTGAACCTGCGGTCATGGAAGCCCCCCTTCCCGGGTTTTCGGTGTCAGTAACCCAAATTACTTGCCGAGCAGGACCTTGCCCACCTTGGCCAGGGCGCTTGTGAGCACCTCGTCGGCCACGGCGTAAGAAAAGCGCACGCAGCGGTCATCGCCAAAGGCGCTGCCCGGCACCAGGGCCACGCCCGCCTCTTCCAGAAACCTGGTGCACAAGGCGGCGGAGTCCGGGGTCCCGGCGCTGTAGTACTTGTCCAGCACCGGGAAGAGATAGAACGCGCCGTCGGGCTTGGGGCAGGTGACGCCCGGCCAGGAGC
>CAZXZF010000267.1:0-4150 GCA_964645095.1 uncultured Desulfocurvus sp.
GGGCTCGGGCCAGGGCAGGGTGAGCACGAAGCTGCGCGAGACCAGGGTCTGGAGCAGGCGCTCGCGCTGGGGGGCCAGGAGCACGAAGACGTTTCCGGGCCGGGGTTCCTCCAGGGTCTTGAGGAGCAGGTTGGCCACGGCCAGGTGGAATTCGTGGGCGCCGAGGAAGATGCTCACGCGCAGGCCGTCGCCGCGCGGGGGCTGGCCCCATTCGGGCAGGGCCTCGCGCACCTCGTCGGTGGTGATCTTTTCCTGGTCGCCAAAGACCTTGAGGTCCAGGAACACGCCCTGGGCGATCTGCACGCAGGAGGGGCACTGGCAGCAGGGGCGCAATGCCTGTTCGCCCGTGCAGTTGAGGGTGGCGGCCCAGGCCAGGGCCGCGGTCTTGCGGTCGGCCTCGGTGCCGCCCTCGATGACCAGGCTCTGGGGTGCGCGGGCGGAGAGCGTGCGCAGCCGCGCCAGGACCTGCGCGGCCCCGGCAAAGGCGCAAAGAGATGCGGACGAGCAGGCCGTCCCGGTCATGGGCGGCTCCTGGGTTTTGCAGCGGGCGGTGCGCTTTTGCGTGGCGTCATGGCGACAAGGCTTACCGCAGAAGCGCGCCGGACTGCAAGGGCGCCCGCGCTAGAGCACGACCACGGAGTTGTCGGCGTCGGCAAAGGCGCTGTACACGTAGCAGTCGGCCTCGGTATCGTTGAGCCAGGCCCCGGTGTCGGTGACGTAGCGGTACTGGTAGGGCGCGGCTGCGGGCAGCTCCAGGCTGGCGCTGAACTGGCCCTTGGCCTTGTGCATGGGCAGCTGCGCGGGGTTCCATTCGTTGAACTCCCCGGCCAGGAAGAGCTTCTTGGCCCCGCTTGCGGCTTCCACGGGCAGGGAAAAGCCCACCTTGCACGTGCTCTTGTCCTTGGAATAGGTCTTGGTCAGCGGCATGATACGTCCCCCTCAGCGCAGCCCCCCAGGGACCGCATGACAGGTTCAACTACACCCGTGCGCCCAGGGAGCGGTACAGCTCGATGTACCGGGCGGCGGAGTTTTCCCAACTGAAGTCCTGGTTCATGGCGCGCTCGACCATGGCGCGCCAGTAGGCCTTCTTGTTTCTCCACAGGTCCACGGCCTCGATGATGGTCTGGTAGAAGGTCTCGGGGTCGGGCTCGGCAAAGGTGAAGCCCGTGGCCTGCGGGTGCGGATAGGGCACGATGGTGTCGCGCAGGCCGCCCACGCTTGTGGCCACCGGCGGGGTGCCGAAGCGCAGGGCGTACATCTGCGTCAGCCCGCAGGGCTCGTAGCGCGAGGGCATGAGGAAGATGTCCGACCCGGCCTGGATGCGGTGGGCCAGGTCCTCGGAGTAGCCGACGATGACGCAGAGCCGGTCGTGGTGCTCCTCGGCCAGCTCCTGCAGCCGGGCCTCGTGCTCCAGCTTGCCCTCGCCCAGGACGATGAGCCCGATCTCCTGCTCCATGAGCCGCGGGATGATCTCGGTGAGCAGGTCCACGCCCTTCTGGCCCCGGAAACGGCCGATGAAGCTGAGCAGGGGCTTGTCCTCCAGCTGGTCGGGCAGGCACATCTCCTTCAACAGCGCGCGCTTGCACTCGAGTTTTCCTTCCGCGCTGCCGGAGCGGTAGATGCAGGGCAAGAACTTGTCGTCGCGCGGGTCCCACACGGAGTAGTCCGCGCCGTTCAGGATGCCGCGCAGCGCGCCCCGGCGGCGGCGCAGCATGCCCTCCAGCCCGCAGCCGAACTCCGGGGTCAGGATCTCCTCGGCGTAGGTGGGGCTCACGGTGGTCACGGCGTCGGCATAGGCGATGCCCGTCTTGAGCAGGTTGAAGTCGCCGAAGAATTCGGCCCCGTTCATGTTCCAGGCCTCGGCCGGCAGGCCGGAATCAAAGAACAGGCGCGAGGCGAAGCGGCCCTGGAAGGCCAGGTTGTGGATGGTAAGCACCGTCTTGGTGTCCTTCCAGTAGGGATCGGTGCGCCGCCAGAAGTGCAGGTAGGCGGGCACCAGCGCGCTCTGCCAGTCGTGGGCGTGGATGACCGCCGGAGCCCAGTCGAGCCTGCGCGCCCATTCGAGGGTGGCCCGGCAGAAGAAGTTGAAGCGTTCGCAGTTGTCGAAATAGTCGCCGGCGTGGGTGTTGTAGAGGAAGCGGCGGTCGAAGTATTCGCCCCGGCCCACGAAGTACACGGGCATGCCGTAGTAGTCGGCCTGGTAGATCTCGGCGGTGATGGGCGCCCAGGGGTAGCCCACGGGGCAGCGCTCGGTCAACAGGCGCAGGTTGAACCCGGAGGTGGCGAAGCGGCCGTACATGGGCGTGACCACGGCGGTGTTGACGCCCATGCGGTGCAGGGTCAGCGGCAACGCGCCAAGCACGTCGGCCAGCCCGCCGGTCTTGGAGAAGGGGTACATCTCCGAGGTCATGAACAGGACAAGAGGCTTGGCCATTGGCTCCTCTCACATGGGCCGGGCCTGGGGCGCCCGGACCGGATCAGGCCCGCTCCGCCTTGCCCGGCGGGCGAAGGCTGGCGAGCCGGGTGACATAATCGTTCACAATCCGCCCGTGGTCAAAGGCCAGAGGCGGCAGGGCGCCCAGCGGGAACACGGCCACGCTTGCGGCGTCGTCTCCGGCCATGAGCCGGGACGGGTCCAGGGCCTGGGCCAGGTACACGGCGCTGGCCGTGTGGCCGCGCGGGTCGCGCTCCGGGTCGGAGTACACGCCAAAAAGCGCTGTCAGCTCCACGTCAAGGCCGGTCTCCTCGCGCATCTCGCGCATGGCGGCCGTTTCGCAACTCTCGCCCACATCCACGAAGCCGCCGGGCAGGGCCCAGCCAAGGGGCGGGTTTTTGCGCTCCACCAGCACGATGCCGCGTCCGGGCAGGTGCACCAGCACGTCCACAGTGAGCAGAGGCGTCTGCGGGCGCTGGCCTGATCCGGACATCGGACTCCTCCCGTGGAGCGGGCAACCCTTGAGGCTGTAACCCAATATTCATTCATTTAGATGAACGCGCACCATCTGACAAGTACAATCGTGCCCTTCTGATGGAAATATGTGCATTGGGCGCAGGGAGATGCGCGCAACGCCCGGCAAGGCGAGCGCGGCTCTGCCCAGGGCTGGACGGGCTGTGGCGGTGCGGGGGCAGGGAAGAGGAATCGCTGGGGCTTGAAATGAAATCGGCTTCCCGTGGGACCACCCCAGGGAAGCCGGTTTCTGCAAAGGAAGGAAGGATACTTTGCATAGAGCAAGATGCGGGCCAAATGGGCCGTCGGCGTAAAAATAAAATTAATGTTGTTTTATTCAGATATGTTGCAGCATTGTTGTTTCCCGTTGGTCCTCCCGCAAGCCCTGCGGACCCCTGAAAATCGGTCTAAAAAATTGAACCGCGACCCCGCTCATACCGGTGTTCTTGCAAGTGGGGTTCAAAAAATTACACTGCGGAGGCCAGGGCAAAGAGGTCTGTCAGGGCAGCGCTGGGCACGGCCCCGGCGCGCAGCACGGCCAGGCGCCCATGGCCCAGCAGGCGCACCAGGGTGGACGGCGCGCCGCCCGCAGGCCAGGGCTGTTCGAGGATCGCGCCCGCAGCACCCGCAAGCAGGGCCGGGTCCAGCTCGCCTGGATCGGCCGTGGCGGGCTGGCCGCTGGCGTTGGCGCTGGTGGCCACAACAGCTCCGCCTGTGCGGCGGCAGAGTTCCCGCGCCAGGGGGTGCGGGCTTAAGCGCACCGAGGACAGGCCCTGGCTGTCGCGCACCAGGGCGGGCAGATCGGCCCGGGTGGGCAGGAGCACCGAGAGCGGGCCGGGCCAGAAGCGCGCGGCCAGGAGGGCCAGGTCGATCTCCAAGGCCGGGGGCAGGGGGGCCAGCAGGCCGCGCAGGCCGGCCATGTCGGCCACGATGAGCGGGAAGGGCTTGGCCTGCGGGCGGTGCTTCAGGGCGGCCACCAGCGCGCAGGCCGTGGGGTTGTCCGCCGAACAGCCCAGGGCGTAGAGGGTCTCGGTGGGGTAGATGACCACCCCGCCCGCGCGCACGGCGTCTGCCGCAGCCTGAATGTCCATGCCTGATCCTCCTGTGGGCCGGGCCACATGCCGCTGTCCAAATATCCGGTCGCTAGCTGTGAAGTTATAGGAGGTTGTTCACTCGGCCCGAATCGGTCAAATTGGGTTTGCG
>CAZXZF010000268.1:0-4147 GCA_964645095.1 uncultured Desulfocurvus sp.
CGCGCCGCGCGCATAGGCCCGGTGGAACACCCCGCGCAGGCGCTGCTGCCAGTCGAAGTCCGCGCCGCCCTGGTTCTGGAAGCCGCGCACGGGCCAGAGCCGCAGCCGGACCTCCACGTCCTGGCCGGGCGCTGGCCGGTAGCCCGGCTCATCCCAGTCCCAGGCCACGCGTCCGGGCACGGCCAAGGCGGCGTTGTCCGCGTTGTCAGGATTCTTGGCGTTGTCAGGATCCTTGGCGTTGTCGGAGTCGTCGGATTTTTTGGCCCGGACGTTTTCCAGCACAATCTCCAGGCGGCCAAAGGGCTTGTCCGTGACCTCGGCCACGCGGCCGCGCAGCAGGGCCTGGCTTCGGCCATCGGTGACGGCCCGGGAGGTTGGCGGGATACCGGGCAGGACAAAGCGCGCATGCAGCAGGCCAACGGCAAAGCTCACAGCCACCAGGGCCAGGGGCAGGACCAAGTGCAGGACGGACGGACGCCAGCCCCTGGCGCGGAAGGCCGCCAGCCCGGCCCAGAGCAGCCCGGCCACGGCCAGGGCCGCTTCAGGGTGCCTGAGGCTCCAGATGCCCGCCACATAGGCCAGGAAATAGACCTGCCACGTCAACAGACCAGGGGGCAGGCCGGGCGGCCCGCTGGAGACCGCGAATTGGTCCTGGCGCTGGCTGGCGAACATGCTCTCCCCGGCTGGGCTAGATATTTTCGCGCCCGGCTATTGCTTCCCGTACCCGGCTATTGTTTTTCGCGCCCGGCTATTCCTTCTCACGACGGATGCGCGCGCCCACGGCGGCCAGCTTTTCTTCCATGCGCTCGTAGCCGCGGTCCAGGTGGTAGATGCGCTGGACCTCGGTGCTGCCCTGGGCCACCAGCCCGGCCAGCACGAGGGAAGCGCTGGCGCGCAGGTCCGAGGCCATCACCGGCGCGCCCTCCAGCTGCGGCACGCCGCGCACCATGGCCGTGCGGTCCTTGAGGGTGATGCGCGCGCCCATGCGGCCAAGCTCGGACACGTGCATGAAGCGGTTCTCGAAGATCTTCTCCTGGATGGTGCCCGTGCCCGAGGCCACGCACATCAGCGCCATGAGCTGGGCCTGCATGTCCGTGGGGAACCCGGGGTGCGGGTGGGTGGTCACGTCCACGCCGAGCAGTTCGCCATTGCGGCGCACCAGCACCGAGCCGTCACTCTCGGCAGTCACCAGCACGTTCATCTCCCGCAGTTTGGAAACCACGGCGTCCAGCTCGTCCAGCGGGCAGTCGATGAGCCTGAGTTCGCCATCGGTGATGGCCCCGGCCACCAGATACGTGCCGGCCTCGATGCGGTCGGGCATGACGCGGTACTCGCAGCCCGTGAGCTCGCGCACGCCCTCGATCTCGATGACGCTGGTGCCTGCCCCGCAGATGCGCGCCCCGCAGGCGCCCAGGAAGTTGGCCAGATCGACCACCTCGGGCTCGCGGGCGCAGTTCTCCAGGATGGTGCAGCCCTTGGCCACGCTGGCGGCCATGAGCAGGTTCTCCGTGCCGCCCACGGTGGGAAAGTCGAAGACGATGCGCGCGCCGATGAGCCCGCCGCAGATGCCGTGGATGTAGCCCGAGTCGAGGATGAACCGCGCGCCCATGCGCTCCAGCGCCTTCAGGTGCAGGTCCACGGGCCGCGCGCCGATGGCGCAGCCGCCGGGCAGGGCCACCTTGGCCTCGCCCAGGAAGCCCAGAAGCGGCCCCAGGCAGAGCACCGAGGCGCGCATGGTCTTGACCAGCTCGTATGGGGCCTCGTGCTTCAGGCTCACAACCCTGGCCGTGACCGTGTTGTCCTCGAAGGTGGTCTCGCAGCCCAGGATGTTCAAGAGCTTCAGGGTGGTGAAGATGTCGCGCAGGCGCGGCACGTTGGTCAGGCGCACGGTGCCCTTGGCCAGCAGGCAGGCGATGAGGATGGGCAGGGCCGCGTTCTTGGAGCCGCTGACCTGGATGGTCCCCTTGAGCTTTGCGCCGCCTTCGATGATGAGCTTGTCCATGATGTTCCTCGTGTTCCCCGGCCAGGCTCGCTTCCTGGCCAGTTGCGTTATTTCTGGAATTAGTCCTTGACCGTCCGGGGGGCTGTCGTATAGACAGACTTCCTCCTGTGGTGGGTGTAGCTCAGTTGGTAGAGCACCAGGTTGTGGCCCTGGGGGCCGAGGGTTCAAGCCCCTTCATTCACCCCACTCGAGAAATCCAAGGCCCCGTGTCGCACGGGGCCTTTTCCTTTGCCCGCCGCAGCGCCCGGACTGTGCTTGAGCCCGGCCCAAAAATCAAGCGGAATGCCCGGCCTGACCTGAGGCAGACAGCACACATCAACGCTTGCGCAGCTTGCGGTTGTCGCCCACGCGCACGGTGAGCTTCTCCTTGTCGAAATACTCGAGCAGCGGGATGGCATACTTGCGCGACAGCCCCGCCACCTCGCGGAAGTCCTGCGGATGCATGTCCTCGTGGGTGGCGAAGAAGGCCACAACCTTTTCGATGAGGCCCGCCACAGCTGCCGCGTCAAAGTACATCTCCTCCTTGATCTTCACCAGCCGGCCCTCGTCCTGGAGCAGCTTGAACACCGCCGCAGCCTCCTTGAAGGTCAGGTTCAGCGGCTCCAGCACGTCCTTCATGTTCGGCGGGGTCAGGCCACCGGCCGTGTAGGCGTCGAGGAGCTTCTGGCGCAGGGCCGAGGCGTCCGAGGCCAGGGACACCTTGTGTCCCGGCAGACGCAGGATCTCCTGGTCGGATGCGATGGCGCTCTTGCGCAACAGGCCCTCCAGCACGAGGTGGAAGAGCCTAGGCGAAAGCCGCCGACCCCAGGTGGAGGCGAGCCCGCCGCGCGCAACGCCGGGCTTCATGGGCTCGCGCGCGTGGAAGTCCGCCAAAAACGCCAGCAGGCCGTCGGACAGGGCCTGGACCACTGTGCCCGAAACATAGGTTCTCGCTTCACGGTCAACGAGCAGGGCCTCCTGCCTGCCGCCCATGAGCTGCAGGGCCTTGTCCAGGGCCTTGGCCTCCATGCTGCTGGCCACCAGCAACTGGGCAAAGGTCAGCCCCGCGTTGGCGGCCAGCTCCAGCTGCGCCAGCACGATCTCTTCCGGTGTGCCGGAGCCCAGGCCGCGCAGGGTCGCGACCGCCGGGGAGAAGCGCTTGACCCGGTGCGCCAGCGGCGACAAGAGCCGCCCGCCAGCGATGGTCCTGAGCGGCGAAAAGGAGCGTGCCACCACGCGGTCGCCATGGACCCCGGCCAGGGGCTCGGTGAAGCGGATGCGGCAGAGGGCGGTCTGGCCGGGCTCCAGGGCCTCGCCCTCGAGCATGTAGACCCGGGCCATGACCTCGCGCGCGCCGTGGTGGAAGTGCACCTCCTTGCGGTGCTTGATGGACCGGGGCGAACTCTTGAGACAGGTCAGCTCCACGTCCCAGGACAGGCTGGGGAAGAGCGAGCCGGGCCGGGCCAGGACGTCGCCCCGGGCGAGCTCATCCACCTCCAGGCCGGACAGGTTCACCGCCGTGCGGCTGCCAGCCAAAACCTCCTCCACCTGCGCACCGTGGGACTGCAGGGTGCGCACCTTGGACGACAGGCCCTTCGGGTACACGGTCACGTCCTCGCCCACCTTGACCTTGCCGGACACCAGGGTGCCGGTGACCACGGTGCCGTAGCCCTTCATGGTGAACACGCGGTCAACCGGCAGACGGAACAGGTCCGAGCGGCGGTGCGGCTCGTAGGCCTCGACCAGCCTGGCCAGCTCGGCCTTGAGCTCGCCCAGGCCCGCCCCGGTGTGCGCGGAAACAGGGAGGATGGGCGCGCCCTCGAGGAACGAGCCCTTGAGGTAGTTCGACACCTCCTCCTCGACCATCATGAGCCAGTCCGGCTCCACCATGTCGACCTTGGTCAGGGCCACCACCCCGGTGGTGATGCCGAGGAGCGAACAGATCTCCAGGTGCTCGCGGGTCTGGGGCATGATGCCCTCGTCCGCGGCGATGACCAGCACCACGAAGTCGATGCCCGCAGCGCCCGCCACCATGTTCTTCACAAAGCGCTCGTGTCCGGGCACGTCCACCACGCCGAGCTTGCGCAAGCCGGACTTGCCCCCTGACTTGACGTCGGGCAGGTCCATGAAGGCGAAGCCCAGCTCGATGGTGATGCCGCGCTTCTT
>CAZXZF010000269.1:0-4127 GCA_964645095.1 uncultured Desulfocurvus sp.
AGTAGATGGGCAGGCACATGGCGATGCCGTATTCCAGGCTGAAATAGGCCACGCAAGGCGAATTCTCTTGGTTCACAGGAAACTTGAAGGCCGAGTGCTTGCGCGCCAGGTAATGCTCAAGGGCGCGCTTGGCGTCGGTCAGGCGCTGGAGGAAGAAATCATCGCGCGCAAGTTCCTCGATGCGGCGCTGGGGCAGGCGGTTCAAGAGCAGCACGGGGTTCTGCTGGCAGCTCACCCAGAGGTTGTGGTCGATGGTGGTGAAGATGTTCGTCAGGTCATTGTTCCAGGAGAACCAGAGGTTGGTCGCGATATCCCACAAGGGCTCCAGCTTGGGCGGCAATTTGGGGACAACACTGAATACGCGCAGGGCCTGCATTGGGTCTCCTTGATTGAACAGCGGGGAATGACTTTGAAGCTAGCAGAGTATAAAGGCTGCGGAGAAAAAGCAAGCACCCTTGCCAGGCCCCTGCCAGCGCCCTTTCCTTCATTGACATGGCCGTGATTTCCAGAGAAAGGAAGGCTCTTTGACCGTTGGAGGAACACGCATGAAAAAGGCCCCCACGTCTGCGCCGCAGCCCCTTGATGTACACGTGCGCTTTCTGCATCCCGTCTGGGACGAGCACAGGCTCGAATACGCCACGGACCGCTCCGCCGGGCTGGACCTGCGCGCCTGCATCGACGCCGAGCGCCTGGACATCCCGGCCGGTGGCCGCGCGGCCATTCCCACAGGCATCGCCATCGAGATCCGCACGCCCGGCGTGGCCGGGTTCATCTTCTCGCGCAGCGGCCTGGGCACCAAGGAAGGCCTCACCGTGAGCCAGGGCGTTGGGGTCATCGACCCGGACTACCGGGGCCAGCTCATCGTGTCTTTGCTGAACACCTCCGGCGCACCGCGAAGCGTGGAACGCGGGCAGCGCATCGCGCAGCTCGTGTTCCTGCCCTGCTTCACCGCGCGGCTTATTGCGGTCGACGAGCTTGGCGCCACAGAGCGCGGCGCAGGCGGTTTCGGCCATACCGGAAAGATTTAGCCATATATTAAGGAGAGAGTCATGACCCAAGCCCCGAGCCAGGCACCAAGCGCTGCTTACGACAGCCTCGTCAACCGGGACAAGAAGGTGCTGTGCCAGACCTATGGCCGCTACCCCCTGGCCATCGAGCGGGCAGTGGGCTCGCGCCTGTATGACCTGGACGGCCGGGAATACGTGGACCTGCTCTCGGGCATCGCCGTGGCCAACCTGGGCCACAGCCACCCGGAGCTGCTCGAAGTCATGTCCCGGCAGGCCCAGGACCTCATCCACATCAGCAACCTGTTCTACCAGCCCAGACAGGTGGAGCTGGCCGAGAAGCTGCTTGGCACCTGCGCCTGCGACCGGGTGTTTTTCTGCAACTCCGGGGCCGAGGCCAACGAGGCGGCCATAAAGCTGGCCCGGCGCTTCATGCGCACCGTGCGCTACAAGGACGCCTGCGAGATCATCACGCTCTCCGGGTCCTTCCACGGCCGCACCCTGGCCACGCTCACGGCCACCGGCCAATCCGGGCGCATCAAGGAGGGCTTCGAGCCGCTGCCCGAGGGCTTCATAAACGTGCCCTTCGGCGACATCGAGGCGCTGAAAGGCGCCATCAGCGGCACAACCGCCGCCGTGCTCATCGAGATGGTCCAGGGCGAGGGCGGCGTGCTGCCTTTGCCCGAGGCCTATGTGCGCCAGGTGCAGGACCTCTGCCATGAGGCCAATTGCCTGTTCATGGTCGACGAGATCCAGACCGGCCTGTGCCGCACCGGGCGCTTCTGGGCGCACCAGCACTTCGGGCTTGAGCCGGACGTCTTCACCACGGCCAAGGGCCTGGCCAACGGCCTGCCCATGGGCGCCATGCTGGCCAAGGAGCACGTGGCCAGGGGCTTTGCGCCCGGCTCCCACGCCACGACCTTTGGCGGGGGCGGGGTGCTTTCCGCCGTGGCCTCCAAGGTCGTGGACATCATGCTGCGCGACGACCTGGCCGGGCGCGCACACGACCTGGGCAACCTGGCCTGCGACGCCTTCCGCAAGATCCAGGCCGCGCTGCCGGGCACAATCAAGACCGTGCGCGGCCTGGGCCTGATGATCGGCATCGAGCTGGCCGGACCTGGCGAGGCGGTGCACGCCGAACTGCGCGAGCGCGGCTTTGTCTGCAATTTGGCCCATGGCAAGGTCTTGCGGCTTTTGCCGCCCCTGGTCATCAGCGCGGACGATCTGCTTGCCTTTGCTGCGGCTCTGGAGGATATTCTGCGCACGCACACGTAAGGGGAAACGAAAACGAGCGCAGGAGCGGACCAGGAGCGTGCCATGAGCATGGTTGACGCCATACGCCAGCAACAACAGCCGCTGGAAACCGTGAATCAGCGCCCCCAGGGCGTGCCCACGGAGCCGCATCTGCCCGCTGGAAAGCCCCTGCGCTCGGTGCAACCCCTGCCCCTGCCCCTGATCAGCCCGCAGGAGGGACCGAAACCGGTGCTGGACGAACAGGCCATGCACAGGGAAGTGGCCATGAACCGCGCCGGAATAACCGGCACGGGCGTCATTGTGGACACCATCGCCTAAAGGCCGCTTAACCACGACAACACTCCAACACAACAATGGAATCGCAACCGCTATGACCGTGTCCCTGCTCAAGATCGAGTTTTCGCTGCCCCCGACCGACTACGACGAAGCTGTCGTCTTCCTGTCCGGAGCCATCCAGCACGGCTGGGAGGAATCCCAGGCCGTGGACGGCACCACGCACTTCAGCACCTACCTGGAAAACCACGAGGCCGGCCTGGATGTGGCCCGCCGGATCAAGGAGCTCTGGCCGGACTCGGGCATCCGCACCGAGGAAAGCATGAGCCAGGACTGGTCGATGTCCTGGCGGGAATTCTTCACGCCCATCGAGTGCGGCGGCCGCTTCGAGATCCTGCCGCCGTGGCTGTCCAATGAGGGCCACGACAACCTGACGCCCATCATCATCGAGCCCAAGATGGCCTTCGGCACCGGGCACCACCCCACCACGGCCCTGTGCCTGGCCTGCCTGGCCGACCTCAACCGCGCGGGCAGCCTTGCCGCTGGCATGGACTTCCTGGACCTGGGCACCGGCTCGGGCATCCTGGGCATCGGCCTGGCCAAGCTCGGCCTCACGGGCCTGGGCCTGGACATCGACCCCCAGGCCACGGCCTGCGCCGAGGAGAACGCCCAGATCAACAACGTGGCCGACAAGCTCCGCGTGGCCGTGGGCGGCATCAACAGCGTGCCCGAGGGCACCCTCTTTCAGGTCATCGTCGCCAACATCCTGTCCAAGCCGCTGATCTTCATGGCCCCGGACATCGTGCGGCGCATCAGCCCTGGCGGCTGCCTGGCCCTGTCCGGCATCCTGGTGGAGCAGGCCCCGGACGTGGTCCGGGCCTACGTGCGCCTGGGCCTGCCCGAGCCGGAACTGCGCGTGAGCGGCGAATGGTGCGCCCTGCTCTGGACGCAGCTGCCCGCACTCTCCGCTCCGGGAGCCCAGAGGGACTGATGTCCAAGCGCGCCGAGACCATCCAGGGACTCTACCGCGTCCTTTCCGGGGCGCTGGGTCCGAGCCGCTGGTGGCCCGGAGAAACGCCCTTTGAGGTGGCTGTCGGGGCCATCCTGACCCAGAACACCAACTGGAGGAACGTCGAGAAGGCCATCGCCAACTTGAAGGCCGAGGGTGCGCTCACGGCCAAGGGCCTGCGCGCCCTGCCCCCGGCCCGGCTGGAGGAGCTCATCCGCCCTGCCGGGTACTTCCGCATCAAAACCAAGCGCTTGACAGATTTCCTCGACTTTCTTGAGCAGGAATCCGAACTGGAGATCGAGGCTTTGGCGGATCAGGAACTGGAGCGGTTGCGGCCAAAACTCCTGGCCGTGCGCGGCATCGGCCCGGAAACGGCGGACTCCATCCTGCTCTACGCCCTGGGCAAGCCGACCTTTGTCGTGGACGCCTACACCGTGCGCATGTTCTCCCGCCACGGCCTGATCCCCGAGGTCACCGACTACCACGAGGTCCAGGACATCGCCCAGTCGGCCATCGCGCCCGAGGCTGCGGACTACAACGAGTTCCACGCGCTCATCGTGCGCGCGGCCAAAGAGTGGTGCCGCAAG
>CAZXZF010000270.1:0-4117 GCA_964645095.1 uncultured Desulfocurvus sp.
TGGGCATGGCCGTGGCCGAGAAGGTCCTGGCCGCCCAGTTCAACAGGCGCGGCTTTGAGGTCGTCAACCATCACACATATGCCTTCATGGGCGACGGCTGCATGATGGAAGGCCTCTCGCACGAAGCCTGCTCCCTGGCCGGGACGCTCAAGCTCGGCAAGCTTGTTGCCTTTTACGACGACAACAACATCTCCATCGACGGCTGCGTGGACGGCTGGTTCGCCGACAACTCCGCGCAGCGCTTCGAAGCCTACGGCTGGCATGTTGTACCCGGCGTGGACGGCCACGACGCCCGGCAGATCAAAAAGGCCATCCGCGAGGCCAAAAGCGTCACGGACAGGCCGAGCCTGATCATCTGCAAGACGGTCATAGGCCAGGGCGCGCCGAACATCTGCGGCAGTTCCAAGTGCCACGGCTCGCCCCTGGGCGAGACCGAGATCGCCTGCGCGAGGGAGCATATGGACTGGCCCCACGAGCCTTTCGAGGTGCCTCAGGACGTCTACCAGGCCTGGGACGCAACAAAGCGCGGACATCAGGCCGAGGACGCTTGGCAAAATCTGTTCGTGCGTTACTCCCTCAAGCATCCAGACTTAGCGGGCGAGTTTTCCCGGCGCGTGGGCGGCAGCTTGCCTGCGGACTTCCAGCAACGCGTGGAGGCCTTTGTGGACGCCGTGAACAATAATGCGGCCAATCTGGCCACGCGCAAGGCCTCGCAAAATGCCATTGAGGGCCTGGCGGCCATGCTCCCGGAGCTTTTCGGCGGCTCGGCCGACCTGGCCTCGTCCAACCTGACCCGCTGGTCCGGCTCGGTGCCGGTTTTTCCTGAGGCCTGGCACGGCAATTATCTCAACTATGGCGTGCGCGAGTTCGCCATGGCCTCCATGATGAATGGCATGGCGCTGCACGGCGGGTTCATCCCCTACGGCGGCACCTTTCTGGTCTTCTCAGACTATTCACGCAGCGCCCTGCGTATGTCGGCGCTTATGGGCCTGCGCACCATCCACGTGCTTACCCACGACTCCATTGGCGTGGGCGAGGACGGCCCCACCCACCAGCCAGTGGAACATGTGGCCTCGCTCCGGCTCATCCCGAACATGAACGTCTGGCGGCCCTGCGACGCCGTGGAGACGGCCGTCGCCTGGACCTGCGCCGTGGAGCGCACAAGCGGCCCCTGCGCCATCATCTGCTCGCGCCAGAACCTGCAGCACCAGCCGCGTTCGGCCAAGATTCTGGGAAACATCCACCGGGGGGGCTACGTGCTGCACGAAGGCGCCAACCATCCTGATGCGCTGATCATAGCCACGGGGTCCGAGGTCGAGCTTGCTGTCGCCGCAGCAAAGATGCTGGAGGCCGAGGGCCACCGCGTGCGGGTTGTCTCCATGCCCTGTCTGGAGGTCTTTGACGCCCAGCCCAAGCGCTACCGGGCAGCAGTGCTGCCCCCAGGTGTGCCGGTCATGGTGGCGGTAGAGGCCGGCACGACTGCTGGCTGGTATAAGTACGTCAATTCGCACGGGCGCGTCATCGGCTTGGACTGCTTCGGCGAATCCGCACCTGGCGAGGTGCTCTTTGACCACTTCGGCATCACCGCCGAGCGTGTGACTGAGGTGGCCAGGCAGATGCTCTGCGAACACAAAGCACACAAATAGCCTGGCCCCAAGGGCAGCCACCCCCGAACGCGAGAGGGAGACGAACATGCACGTCAAGACCATGTCCGACCAGAAGCTCAAGAACCGGCGGGTGCTCATCCGTATGGACCTGAACGCCCCGCTGAAGAATGGGCGCGTGGAAAGCGATGCGCGCCTGCGGGCGGCCATCCCCACGATCAGCCAGGCCCTGGCCCAGGGTGCCGCCGTGCTCCTGATGTCGCACTTGGGGCGCCCCCTTGAGGGGGCCTTTGATCCTGCCTATTCCATGCGGCCCGTGGCCGAGCGCCTGGGCGAGCTGCTGGGCCAGCCCGTGCGCCTGGAAGGCGACTGGCTGGACGGGGTGGATGTGCACCCCGGCGAGGTCTGCCTGATGGAGAATGTGCGCTTCAACGCTGGTGAAAAAGCCAATGATCCCGAACTCGGTCGTCGCATGGCCCGGCTCTGCGATGTGTTCGTCATGGACGCCTTTGGCACCGCCCACCGGGCCCACGCCTCCACCAACGCCGTGACCCGGTTCGCCCCAATCGCTTGCGCCGGGCCGCTGTTCATTCGGGAGTTGCGGACCCTTGGCCAGGCCCTGCGAGCGCCCGCCCGGCCGGTGACAGCTATCCTCGGCGGATCCAAGGTTTCCACCAAGCTGACCATGCTGCACGCACTCTTGGGCCGCGTGGACCGGCTCATTGTGGGCGGCGGCATCGCCAACAGCTTTCTGGCCGCCACGGGCCGGGACATCGGGACCTCGATGTACGAGCCCGAACTGCTGGACGAGGCCCGGGACATCCTGCGCAAGGCTAAGCTGGCCGGAGTGGACATCCCTCTGCCCGAGGACATGGTCTGCGCCACTTCCTTCTCTGAACACGCGTCGGCCCAGGAGCGCGACGCCGGAGACGTGGCCGGGAACGAGATGATTTTGGACATCGGTCAAAAGACCTCACGCAAGTACGCTGAGATTCTGCGCGACTCAGGCACCATCTTCTGGAACGGGCCGGTGGGCGTGTTCGAGTTCGAGCGCTTCGGCCAGGGCACCAGGGCCATTTCCCAGGCAGTGGCCGACAGCCCGGCCTATTCCATCGCAGGCGGCGGCGATACGCTTGCGGCAATCGACAAATATGGCGTGGCCGGGAACATCTCCTTCATCTCAACCGGCGGCGGGGCGTTCATGGAGTTCATGGAGGGCAAGAAGCTGCCCGCTCTGGCTGCTCTGGAAGAACGCGCCAGGTAGCCCGGTCAACATTCTGTCAATGCAACAGCCCCTGGAGGATTCCATGGCCCTGATCTCCCTTCGCCAGCTTCTGGACCACGCCGCTGAGCATTCTTACGGCGTGGCCGCCTTCAACGTGAACAACATGGAACAGGTCCGCGCCATCATGGAGGCAGCGCACGAGGTGGACAGCCCGGTGATCCTGCAAAGCTCTGCCGGGGCGCGCAAGTATGCCGGTGGCACCTTCCTGCGCCATCTGGTCCTGGCTGCCCTGGAGGAATGGCCGCATATCCCCCTGTGCCTGCACCAGGACCACGGTTCGTCCCCTGGCGTGTGCGTCCAGTCCATCCAGGCGGGCTTCTCCTCGGTGATGATGGACGGATCCCTGCGCGAAGACGCCAAGACCCCGGCGGACTATGCCTACAACGTCGAGGTCACGCGCCGGGTCTGTGACATGGCCCATGCCTGCGGCGTGTCCGTGGAGGGCGAGCTCGGCGTGTTGGGCTCCCTTGAGACCGCCACGGCGGGCAAGGAAGACGGGGTCGGGGCCGAGGGCAAGCTCACCAAGGAGCAGATGCTTACCGACCCGGACCAGGCTACGGACTTCGTGCGCAAGACCGGCGTGGACGCCCTGGCCATCGCCATCGGTACCAGCCACGGAGCATACAAATTCAAGAAGCCGCCCACGGGCGAGGTGCTGGCCATGGAGCGCGTTCGGGAGATCCACAAACGCATTCCGAACACGCACCTGGTCATGCACGGCTCGTCCTCGGTGCCCCAGGAGTGGCTGGCCACCATCAACCAGTTTGGCGGCAGCCTCGCCCAGACCTACGGCGTCCCGGTAGAGGAAATTCAGGAAGGCATCAAGAACGGGGTGCGCAAGGTGAACATCGACACCGACCTGCGCTTGGCCGCCACCGGGGCCGTGCGCAAGCATGTGGCCGAGAATCCGACGGACTTCGACCCCCGCAAGTTTCTGGCCGCAGCCTCGAGCGCCATGCGCGACATTTGTCGGGAGCGCTTCGTGGCCTTCGGCTCAGCCGGTCACGCAAAGGACCTGTGGCCGCGCTCCCTGGAAGACATGGCCGACCGCTACGCCCGGCACCTCTACGGCGCGCCCGTGAACTGAGCAACACCAAGAGAAGGAGAACGCCATGAACACCCGGCAGGACATGATCCTCTCGCCTTCGCTTCTGTCCTCGGACTTCAGCCGCTTGGCCGACGAACTGGCCGCCCTGGAGGCCGCCGGGCTCAAGTGGGTGCACTGGGA
>CAZXZF010000271.1:0-2849 GCA_964645095.1 uncultured Desulfocurvus sp.
ATTTCAACGCCTAAAGTTCCGTTTTTTTGCCTCGCCGCGCACTCGCGCCTTGATTTTCCCGCCCCTGGGAAGTAGGTTGCAACCTCCACTGGTTCACAGACGTGAAACACCGGGCCAAAACCCGGTGTTTCACGTGAAACAAATACCGAGGTACCCTCCTGGAGGTCCCGTGGCACGCAGAATTGTTGTGGCAAACCAAAAGGGCGGCGTGGGCAAGACCACCACCGCAGTGAATCTCGGCGCATCCTTGGCGGTCATGGAAAAGCGCGTGCTCCTGGTTGACTGCGATCCCCAGGGCAACGCTTCCAGCGGCCTGGGTTTCTACCCCGGAGACGACCGCCCGAACATCTACACCGCGCTCTTCGACCCGGACAAGGTGCGGGACGCCATCGTGCAGACGGCCATTCCGTTTCTTTCGCTCTTGCCTGGAACACAGGATCTTGTCGGGGCGGAGATCGAGCTGGCGGACAAGTTGGGGCGCGAGTACTACGTGCGCGACCTGCTGGCCGCGGTGGAGGACGAGTACGACTACATCCTCATCGATTGTCCGCCTTCGCTGGGGATCTTGACCGTGAACGCCCTGTGTGCCGCGCGGGAGTTGCTCGTGCCGCTGCAGTGCGAGTATTATGCCCTGGAGGGTCTGTCGCAGCTGCTCATGACCTTTGAGCTGGTCAAGAAGCGCCTGAACCCGGAACTGCGGGTGCTGGGCGTGGTGCTGACCATGTACGACCAGCGCAACAAGCTCTCCTGGCAGGTCAAGCACGAGGTGCGCAAGGCCCTGCCCCAGCACCTGTTCGAGGTCATCATCCCGCGCAACGTGCGTCTTTCAGAGGCGCCGAGCTTCGGTAAGCCAGTGATTACCTATGATATTCGCTCCAGCGGAGCCGAGGCCTACCTGGCTTTGGCCCAGGAAGTGTCGCGCAGCAAGGTGCACGAGTAGGCGGGTCTTCAGGAGGCGCGGCCCTTGTTGCGGAGACTTTTTTCCGGAGCGAAGGGACGCACCTCCACAGCGACGGAGTCGTCGAAGTGGCGCTTGAGGATGCGGGCCTGGCAGGCAAGACAGCGGAAGGTCACCAGGCCGCCCATGTTGGCGGCGAGCAGCCAGAATTTGCGGGGCTCGTCCTGTCTCCAGTCTTCCGTGGCGTTGCCGCAGGTGCAGGCCACATCGAGATCAACGGGGTAGCCGAAGTCCCAGTTCTGGACCAGGCTCTCCCAGTCGGCCAGCGGCTCCGGGACCTCGGGCTCAGCCAAAGGGGCGGAGAAATGCCCCAGCACGGTTTCACGCACGAGCGCCCAGGCAGCTGGGCCGAGCATGGCGCCCAGGGGAGTGCCCTTGGCGTCGAATATTTCCTGAAAGTCGGGGGCGTCGTGGGTATGGCTCATGGCGGATGCTCCTTGGCGTTGGTATGCGGCTCTTATAGGGACCGCATGCGGACATGGCAAGACACAAACGCCGTGCGCGCCGCACTGCCTTGGTGCAGGCGGGCATGAAGCGAGAGGAACTGGAGGAACAGGCATGGCCATCGGGCAAAGAGGACTTGGGCGTGGCCTGGACGCGCTGCTGGGCAGCATCCGCACGGAATCGGTGAACACGGCGGAGGTGCGGCTCCTGCCGCTCAGCACCATCACGCCGAACCCGCACCAGCCGCGCAAGGAATTTGACCCCCAGGCACTGGAGGACCTGTCCGCCTCCATCAAGAGCCAGGGCGTTCTCCAGCCCATCCTGGTGCGCCCCATGGGCGAGGGCATCGACGGCTACGAGCTGGTGGCCGGAGAGCGCCGCATGCGCGCGTCCAAGATGGCCGGGCTCAAGGAAATTCCAGCCCTGGTGCGCACCCTCACGGACATGGAGACCCTGGCCATCGCGCTCATCGAGAATCTGCAGCGCGAGGACTTGAACGCCATCGAAGAAGCGCGCGGCTTCCAGCGCCTGCTCAAGGACTTCGGCCTGAACCAGGAGGAGCTGGCCCGCCAGGTTGGCAAGAGCCGTTCGGCCCTGGCCAACTCCCTGCGCCTGCTCAACCTGCCCGAGGACATCCAGGCCGACATCCAGTCCGGCGTGCTCACCGCCGGGCATGGCCGCGCCATCATGGCCGTGGAGGGTGAAAGCAGCCTGGGCCTGTACCAGCGCATCAAGGAGTTCAACCTCTCGGTGCGCCAGGCCGAGGCCGAGGCCGGATATTTCAAGGAGCACGGCAGGCTTGCCGAACCGGAGGAGCTCTACGGCAGCCAGAAGCCCCGCGGCAAGGCCCCGCGAGGCGGGCGCAATGGCCGTCAGGTTGATGCCCAGGTGCGCGACCTCCAGACCCGGCTGACGCAGGAACTTGGCGACACCGTCAAGATCACCGGCAGCATGGACAAGGGCGTTCTGGCCATTTCCTACGCGACTCCGGAGGCACTCAGGGACCTCCTGGAGCGGCTGGGCCTCCACGAGGCCTAGGCCACGCGGATCACCAGATCATCACCACACACAAGGCACAGGCATAGCTACGTTTTCAATGATCTTAGACGGGCCCTTGGCCCGCAGCAGAGGCCTGATGATCACACCGAACATCCATAGTCTTGTTGATCGCCTGGCGGGTCGGCGCGTGATGATCGTTGGCGATGTCATGCTTGATCACTACACCTTCGGGTCGGTCACGCGCATCTCCCCCGAGGCGCCGGTTCCCGTGCTGCAGGTGTCGGACGAGCAGTACCGCCTCGGCGGCGCCGGCAACGTCGCTCGAAACATCGTGGCCCTTGGTGGGCAGGCCCTGATCATCGGGGTCGCCGGGAAGGATCAGGACGGCCAGACGCTTCAGGGCCTGCTCGCAGAGGCGGGCGTCCAGACCGACCTTGTTCACGATGAT
>CAZXZF010000271.1:2866-4105 GCA_964645095.1 uncultured Desulfocurvus sp.
CCAAAGCCCATGATATCATTGTCGTTTCTGACTACGGCAAGGGTGTTGTCACCAGGGCGCTCATGGACGAATTGCGCATGCTCACAGGCGCTTCAGGGGTCCGGCCGCGCATCCTGGTCGACCCCAAGCCCATGAATTACGACCTGTACCAGGGCGTGGACATCCTGACGCCCAACGCCAAGGAGGCCGCAGAAGGCGCGGGCGTTGCCGTCACGGGCGAGGACGGCCCGGACAAGGCCGCGGCGGCGCTGTTCCAGCGCCTGGGCTGCGCGCAGCTCCTCATCACCCTGGGCGCGCAGGGCATGGCCCTGTTCGCGGGACGGGACCAGGCTGTGCGCATCCCGACCTTCGCGCGCAAGGTCTTCGACGTCACCGGCGCCGGGGACACGGTCATCGCCACCCTGGCCCTGGGCCTCGCGGCGGGCGCGGATCTGCTTTCCGCCGCTGTGCTGGCGAACCATGCCGCCGGCATCGTGGTGGCCCAGGTGGGAGCGGCCACGGCCTCGCCGGAGAGCCTGCGCGAAGCCATCACCAAGAATCCCGACCTGGGCATCGAGGAGCTCCAGCTCCCGGTTTAGGACAAAGGGCCTGCACCGCGAGATACGCCATGCCGATGCGCGACCGCAGACAGTCCAACACTATCCACAACCCGACCAATTCCTTTGCGCACGGCAGGGCGGACAGAGGAAAGGCCTCTTTCCAACCTCCCGTGAGTTGGCTCTACATATGTTCTGGAAGCACTTTCCTGGTGTTTTTGTGGGCAAGCCGGGACACCGCGCAAAAAAGCGGCCAGACGTCAGGGAAGCATACATCTTCAACCACGTTGCGGACAGTAAGGCCGTGCCGCCCGCAGCCGACGAGCCCACAACCCTCCTGAAAATGCAGTGAACCGGTGCATTCAGAGAAGAGAGTTTACGCCACGGCAAGTATTGGGTAGAAGTGGGCAGGAACAACCGCAAGCGGCCCAGGAGTTGCCAATGACAAAGTCTGCAGGCCACAAGAAATCGGCCCTGAACACCGCCATCCAGACCCTCGGCATACCCAAGATCCCCACCCCGCTGCGCTATTGCCGCTACATCGAGCACGAGGAACAGCTGGAGCTGAGCCTGACCGAAGAAGAAGCCGATCTCATGGGCTCGCACGTCGGCCCCATGCTCTTCGAAAAGGCTGGCCCGCGAGGCAAACTCTACTTCGACTCCTCCAAGGTCAAATGCGCCATCGTCACCTGCGGCGGCCTGT
>CAZXZF010000272.1:0-4084 GCA_964645095.1 uncultured Desulfocurvus sp.
GCTACGGCCCGGAGCCCGAGGCCTGCGTGCGGCTGCTGCGCGAGCGCGGCGTGCCGTCGGTTCTGGGCAACCACGAGCAGGGCCTGGCCGAACCCCAGACGCGGGGCTTTTTCAATTCCCAGGCCAGGAAGGCCCTGGACCGCACCCGCGAGCTTCTGTCCGACGACTCGCTGATGTACTTCCGCACCCTGCCGCGCACCCTGGAGGCGTTTGGGGCGCTCTTCGTGCACGGCTGCCCGCCGGGGCTGGTGTCCAAATACCTCTACGTGCTGGACGAGGACGCCCTGCGCGAGACCTTTGCCCTGTATCCCCACCCGCTCTGCTTCGCCGGGCACACCCACGAGCTGAAGCGCATCAGCTTTTTCCCTGCGTCAACGTCAGGAGCCGGGGGCGGGCGCATCGAGCGCAAGGACCTGGGCAGGGGCCAGACAACGCTGACCAGGCTCGCGCGGCACATCGTCAACATCGGCAGCGTGGGCCAACCGCGCGACGGCAACAACAAGGCCAAATATGTTCTGTGGGAGCCGGGCGAGATGCACAGCGACACGAACATCGAGGTGCGCTTCGTGCCCTACGACATCGCGCGCACCGCCGCGCGCATCGTGGAGGTGGGCCTGCCCACGGTCTACGCCGACAGGCTCTGGTAGGCCCGCCGGGTCTCGCGTCCGCGAAACACCTTCATTTTTGCTTAAGCGTTGTTTTCTCAGGGCGCTGTCGAGAGAAACGCCTGGGTCCAGGCCGGTTGGCGGATTTGCTGTGCGGCGCAAGCATGCTCGCGTCAATCCAGGCCGTTTGCATCCCGGCCCAACCTGCACGCCGCCAACGCCTGGGACCTGCGGACGACTGGCGAGAGCAACTGGCGAGGACGCCCTCTTCAAGAACCCGACGCTAGATCGGCTGGAAGCGCACCGAGAAGCTACAGCCCTGGCCGGGCGCGCTCTTGATGTCGAGCACCCCGCCCAGCTGCATCGCGGCGGCCTGCAGGCATTGCAGGCCAAAGGAATGCCGCCCCAGCTCCACCGGGTCGCCCGGCAGCCCGGCCCCGTCGTCGGACACCGCCAGCAGCGCCTTGTCCCCATCAAGCCGCAGGTCCACGCGGATCACGCCCGGCTGGCCGTCCGTGAAGGCGTACTTCAGCGCGTTGGTCATGGCCTCGGCCAGGAAGATGCCGCAGGGCACCAGCCGCCCGGCGTCCAGGGCCACGGGCTCGGCCACCACGTCCAGGCGCAGGTGGCCGTTGGGCCCCTGCGGGGTGTTGCCCTCGAACAGGCCGCGGGCCAGCTTCTCCACAAAGGGGCCAGCCCCGCTCCTGGCCCCCTGGGCCGGGTCGGACATGGTCTCGTGGGCCTTGGCCAGGGCCAGCACCCGGGCTCCGGCATCGGCCAGGGAGCGCTTGGCCTCCGGGTCCGACACCTGCAGCTGCTGCATGCGCAACATGCCGTGCAGCAGCGAAAAGCTGTTTTTGATGCGGTGGTGGGCCTCGCGCAGGCGGAAACCCGCTGCGGGGTCGTTGTGGGCGCGCATGGCCAGGGCCACCTCCACCGCCGCGCGGATCTGGTTGTTCTGGCAGGGCTTGAGCAGGTAGGCCGAAGGCAGCGCCGTGCGCGCCCGGCGCAGGAACTGCTCCTCGCCGTGGGCCGAGAGCAGCACCACCGGGATGTGCAGGTCGCGCTGGATCTGGGCGCAGGCGTCGATGCCGTCCATGATCTGGCCGGGCTCCATGGGCATGACGATGTCCATGAGCACCAGGTCGGGCCGCAGGCTGGTGGCCAGGCGCACGGCCTCGGCCGCAGTGCCCGCGATGCCGACGACATCGTAGCCCTCGGCAGTGATGAGCTCCTCGATCTGCATGGCGATGACGGACTCGTCCTCGGCCAGCAGGATGCGCGGTCGCATCGGGGAGTTGTTGCCGCTCTGCATGGTGTTCCTCCGCCCTGCCCTGAAAGGTATGGCTCCAGCGTCAACCCAAGTACAATCAAAAAGGAATACGCACAATATGTAATTCCGACATATTGTACGCAGGCGCGGCTAAATCATTCCACTTTCCTTAAAATACAATTCACGAAAGCGGCCGCACCGGGGCGATGAGCCGTCCGGCCAGGCGCATGGTCGCAAGGGCGCCAGCCAGATCCTGGGAGGGCGGGGCAAGCACGCCCGTGCGCACCAGCCGGGCAAAGGCCTTGAGCTGCCCGGTGAAGCCGGGCTTCACGGCCGCGTCGTCGGCGTCCGGCTCCAGGGTCTCGGTCGTGCCGTCGGCAAAGGTCAACCGGCAGGTCTCCAGGGGCCGGAACTCCGCCGTGACGCCCTCGCCCTTGAGCACCACGGCCCAGCCGCCCGGGGAATGCCAGTTGCCCGTGAACGAGCCCAGCACCCCGCCAGGGAAGCGCAGGGCCGCCACGAACTGGTCGCCCAGGGGCTCGTGCAGGCTCGTGGCAAAGGCGCAGACCTCCTCGGGCTCGCCGCCGAAATGCCGGAGCAGGTCGATGGGGTGCGTAGCGTTGGCAAAGACCCAGGCCCGCAGCACCTCGTCCGTGAACCGGCCCGTGCCGCGGGCCACGCTCACGCGCTCGCTGCCCTCCACCTGCACGGACAAGAGCCGCCCGCGCTCCAGCACCTTGCGCAGCCCTTTCTGGAATATGGAGTAGTGCCGCCGGTTGAAGCCGACCATGCTCAGCACGCCCTTCTCGCCTGCAATCCGGGCGGCCTCCTCGGCCTCGGCAACGCTTAAGCCCACGGGCTTCTCCAAAAACAGCGGCAGGCCGAAGTCCAGGCACTGCACGGCCACCTGGGCCATGGCCTGGGGCGAGACCAGCACCATGAGGGCGTCGGGCCGCACCTGGCGCACCAGCTCCCCGGGGCTGTCGCAGACCTGGCCGATGCCGAACTCCGCAGCCAGGACCTCGGCCTTGGCGCGCGTGCGCGAGGCCATGCCCACGGCCTGAAGCTCCGGCACGCGCCCCATGGCGGTCAGGTGCTGGCGGGCGATGAGCCCCGCGCCGATGAGGCCGACGCGAAGGGGGCGATTAACAGTGGGATCAACGGCGGCGTCAGTATCTGCGGTCATGAACTGTCCTTTCAGGTGCTGGGCACGTCAGGTGCTGGCCACGTCAGGTAATGGGCACGTCCAGGAGCAGGCCCTGGCCGGTAAGCGGCAGGGCCACGCGCACGCCGCCCTGTTGCGAGGACAGGTGCGCGCCCAGGACCATGTCCACGGACTCGATGCCTGCGTTGAGGGTGGGCTGCGCGAACGGCCCGAGCAGGTCCTGCAGGCAGTCGCGGGTGGCCTGCACGATGTCCAGGGCCGGGCCGTGGTCCAGGCCCACGGGCTCGGGCTGCACCAGCCGCGTCTTGACCACGTGGCGCTGGCCGACTGGCCGGACGCTGGCCGAGGCACGGCCAGCCGGGGCGGGCGTAAAGTCGTCGAACTCGGCCACGCCCTCGGTGCCGATGACCAGGCAGCGCGAGGCCCGGGGCACGTCCTCGGAGAGCTCGAAATCGCCCACAAAGCGGTGCCCGTCCGCGCACTCGAAGCCCACGCTGACCTGCCCGCCGGGATCAACGAACTGCGCGCCGCGCACGTTGGGCGCGGGGTCTTGGGTCAGCTCAGCACTGACCCACACCGGGCGCGCGTCGAAGAGCCAGGCCGCGTAGTCGAAATAGTGCAGGCCCACGCAGCCCACGCCCCCGCCGCCGATGAGGCCCCAGAAGCGCCGGGGGCGGCCCACGACGCAATCATCCCGCACGGCCTGGCGGAACAGGAGGCAGCGCGTGAGGAAGCGCCGGCAAAGGTTCACGGCCAGCCGGGTGCCTGCGGCCTCGCAGGCGCTCGCCATCTCGCGGGCCTTGGCCCCGCTGGTGCTCATGGGCTTCTCGCAGAGCACAAAGGGAATCTTCGCCGCAGCGGCGGCCAGCACGATCTCGTGGTGGCTGGGGCCGTTGGTGGCGATGCAAAGCAAATCAACGCCGGACAACAACTCGCGCCAGTCGGACACGGCAACGGGCCTGTCCGCTCTCGCGGCGGCCAGTTCGCTCGCCACGGCCAGGTTCATGTCGCAGACCCCGGCCAGGGGGATTCCGAGCTCAT
>CAZXZF010000273.1:0-4078 GCA_964645095.1 uncultured Desulfocurvus sp.
GGGCCTTGCGGCCGCTGGCCGTGAGCTCCGGGCTGCCCTTGGCGAACATGGGATTTTTCTCGTCGTACACGAGCTGGATGCGCACCCCGGCCTCGGTGACGTCCACGAAAATCTGGTCCTTGACGTCGGGCAGGTTGACGTTCACGGCGGTCCTGATCTTTTGCTGGATCTGCACGGGCTGTATGGCCACCGTGCCTTCCTTGGCGGCCCCGGTGAGCTCGTCGCGCTGGGGCACCGACGGCTTCTCCCTGTCCGGGATCATGGCCCCGCCCTGGCGCACGTCCAGCGCGCTCTGCTTATCGAACAGGCTGAACTCCTTGAAGTACTGCTCCACGCCAGCGCGCTTCTCGGGCACGACCATGGAAAGCAGCCACATGAGCAGGAAAAAGGCCATCATGGCGGTCATGAAGTCGGCGTAGGCCACCTTCCAGGCGCCGCCGTGCGCGCCGGCGTGCCCCTTCTTGATCTTCTTGATGATGATGGACTTGTTCTCAGCCACGGCCTCTCACTCCCTCATCCGGCTTGAGCGCTAGCCCTTGCCGGCCTTCTTGCTCTCGCGCAGGATGGCTTCCAGCTCGTCGAAGCCGGGGCGGTCGTGGGCGGGAATGGCCCGGCGCGCGGACTCCAGCGACATGGCCGGGGGCCAGCCCATGGCAAAGGCGTTCATGGCCGCCTTGACCACCTGGAGTTCGATGCTGGTCCCCTGGACCAGGCTGCCCATGATGGCCGCCAGCGGGCCGAAAAAGCCGTAGCTCAGGAGCACGCCCAGGAAGGTGCCGACCAGCGCCGCACCGATGGACTTGCCAAGCACCTCGGGCGGCTCGGAGAGCTTGCCCATGGTCAGCACGACGCCCATGACCGCAGCCACGATGCCCAGCGCCGGGAAAGCGTCGGCCACGCGGTTCAGGTTCGTGGGGGCCTGGAGCGCGTCCTCGTGGTGGGACTCGATGTCCGTGTCCATGAGCGCCTCGAATTCATGTGGCTCCATGCTGGCTGCGGTGTAGGCCTTGAAATTGTCGCAGATGAAGTCGAGCACGTGGTGGTTTTTCAAAACAGAGGGGCGGTTGGTGAAGATGGCGCTGCTGTCGGGCTTGTTCACGTGGGATTCAAGGGCGATGACGCCCTCGCGCCGGGCCAGGGACAGGAGGTCGAAGAGCACCAGGAGGATGTCCAGGTAGTCCTTCTTGTCCTTGGGCTTGCCGGTGAGGATGGTCATTATGTTCTTGCCCATGGCCACATTGACCTTCATGGGCGAGCCGACGAGCAGCGAGCCGATGCCGGACCCCAGGATGATGAGCAGCTCGACAGGCTGCCAGAGCACGGCAAGATTCCCGCCTTCGATCAGGTACCCGCCGATGACGCAGGCCAGGACGACGACCATGCCGATGATTACGAACATATTCTCCCCTCATGCGGCGTCCACGCGCGCCCCGAAGGCCCGCTTGTGGGCGTCAGGGCTTTGGCGGGGTCTCGCCGGAGTCCTTCTTCTTCTCGCTTGCGTCTCTCTCCTCGGGCTCATTCAGGCTGCGCTTGAAATTGGTCAGAGCCTGCCCGAAGGTGCTGCCCATCTCGGGCAGCTTGCGCCAATTGAACAGAACCAGGCCGACAACAATAATGAGGAGCAGTTCCTGCGTACCGAACATGATGGGCCTCCCTGAGCGTATCGCCGGGCGGGGAGCGCTCCTCCACGGTCGGCGTCATGCAAATTGCGTACCTTACATGAAATCCACAGGTGCGCAGGCAAACATTGCCCGCCTCCCGCCTGCCTATGCCAACCTATCCCGCTTTTGACCGCCTTGGCAACTCGCTTGGCGCGGGGCAGAACCTGCCGGAAGCCCCCGGCACAGGCAAAAGGGGCGCTTTGCCGATTCCCGGAGTGCGTTCCGGGGGCAGTGGCCCGCTCCCTTGGGGCGCACCGCCAGCACTGGCGTGGAACGCTCTTTGGTCCGAGCCCGCGAGCTGACCTCGCAGGCGCCGAAGGGGAAGGCCGCACGGCACCCGGGGCCATCCCCGCCTCCACCCGCACCAAAGGTGTTTTCAGGCCCGCCGCTCATCTGGCCGCAGTGCGGCCCCTGCTGCAGTGCGTCCCGGTTTCCCCTGCGCTTCCATGCCGCCGTGCGGCCAGCCACAGGCGCAGGCCCGCGTAGCCCAGACCCAGGGTCAGCAGGTGGTGCAGGGCCAGCCAGCTGTGCCGCGCCAGGCAGATGAACACCCCGTAGAGGGCAAAGGGAATCAGCACCGAACGCCACTGCACGAGCAGGGCCGCCAGCGCCCCGGCCATGGCGAACACGGCGTTGCTCGACCCGTAGTCCACCTCGCTCAGGGTGGCCGCCCAGGCCCCTGGCGAGGACCAGGACAAGAGTCCCCAGCACACGGCCTGTGTCAGCGGGTTGGACAGCCACAACCCGGCGGCCAGCAGAAGCAGGTACGGCCCGCGCCCCAGCAGAACCTCGATGAGCGCTCCAAACAACAAAAACGACAGCTGGTCGCCCGTGAGGTGGAACCAGTGGTTGTGGAAAAGCGGACCAAGGAACAGGCCCTCCCAGGTGACATGCCCCGGCACATAGCCGGAGCGCCGGAACAGGGCGTCCAGGGCGGACCAGTGGAGCCGCCCCAGGTGCAGGCCCACGAACAGCAGCACCAGCGAGCAGGTGAGCCAGGTGCGGCGCAACAGTTCTGCCGCGCTGCGCGGGGCAAGACCCTGGGCGGGCGCCTGGAGCACGGTTTCGGCCTCGGGCCGCAGGGACAGCCCGCCCGAGCCGATCACGAGATGCGCCAGGGGCCGCAGGAGCCCCTCCGGGAAGTGCGCGCGCAAGGCGTCGGCCAGGGCCACGGTGAGCGACGGGCAGGTGGAGGCGAGGTACAGCGGCTCCCAGGCCGTGGGCGCGAACTTGGCCTTGAACTCAGCCAGGGACCGGAAATTGTAGCCCCAGCGCCAGGACGCGTAGAGCAGGCCCAAGAGCCCCGCACCAGGCCCCTCGGGGTCGAGCTGCGCCAGGGGGGCCATGCCCAGCCGCACCTCGGCCGCGCCCTCGGCCTGGAGCAGGCGCATGGACTCCAGCATCAAATGTTCACTGGCCCCGGCCCTGGCGTCGGGCCTGCGCGGCATGTCCTGAAAGTAGTAGGCCAAGGTGCGGCCTTCCCGGCAGCAGGGCGCAACGGCCAGGAAACCCTGGAGCTGCCCGCGCACCCGCAGGGTGAAGTAGCGCTTGCGGTCCTCCTGGGCAAAGGGCTCCACCTGGGCCAAAAAGCCCAGGGGCAGGCAGCCCTTGTCCGCCAGCCACAGGGCGGCCACCTCTTCCATCTGCCCGCGCACGGCCTGGACCTCGCCGTCCGGCAAGGTGCGGAAGTCCACCTCGCGCACCTCGGCCCCGCGCCGCGACAGCGCCCGGGCCACGGGGTGCCGCGCATACGGGTCCTGCCCGGGGCCGAAATACTGCGCCAGACGAAACACCGGTTCACTGCCGATCTGCCAGACGTGGAAGCCGCGCTGGCGCAACTCCGCCGCCAAGCCCTGGCCCACGGGCATGGCCACGCAGCGTCTGCCCGGCGCAGAGGCCGCCAGGTCCGCCAGGGCCTCCGCGCGCCAGGCCGCAGGGGTCAGGGGCTCGCTGGCCGCGATGCGCGCGCGTGGCGTATCCAGCACACGCACCACTCCGGGGATTGCGGCGGGACAATGGCTGGCGAACTGCCGCCCGAGGGTGGCCAGGGAGCTGGTGCGGTCCCCATGGAGACGGAACCAGGACAGGAGGTCCGCTTCAGAGGGGGTGCCGGGGCATTCACGCATGGCTATGGATTACGCGCAACCCGGCTGGTACGCAACCTGCTGACGCAGCATGGTGGAACTGCAGCCGTTGCACCACTGTCCTTCCCGCGACGCCCGCCGTGGCGACTCGCCCGGCCCTTGACAACGTCTTTACACCGGGCGTAAACGTGGACTTGCCGAATTCCGGGAGAGTTTCCCGGGAGCGGGGGACCCACTCCCTTGGGGCGCATCGCCAATAATGGCGTAGGACACTCTTCGGTCCGAGCCCGTCAGCTAACCTCGCAGGCGTCGAAGGGGAAGACCTCCGGTACA
>CAZXZF010000274.1:0-4071 GCA_964645095.1 uncultured Desulfocurvus sp.
CATCTTCTCCACCGCGCCCTCGCCGCTGGTGCTGGGCGCTGCCCTCTGCGCCTGGAAGCTCCTGCCCGGCCTGGGCCCGGAGCGCGCCGCCCTGCTCCACCGCGCCGAGCGGCTGCGCGCAAGCCTGCGCGAGCTGGGCCTGGACACCGGCGCGTCGGCCACGCAGATCGTGCCCGTGATTCTGGGCGACCCGGTGCGCACGGTCCAGGCCCGCGACGCCCTGGCGGCGCTGGGCATCCGCGTGTCCGCCGTGCGCCCGCCCACGGTTCCGCAGGGCTCCTCGCGCCTGCGCCTGGGGCTCTCGGCCGCGCACACGGACGCGGACCTGGAGCGCCTCGTCCACGGCCTCGTCCACAGCATCGGCGCGGCCCTGCGCAGCCCATGACCGGCCTGGTGTTCCTGCACGGCTGGGGCTATGGCCCGGAGACCTGGGACGGCCTGGCCACGGCCTTTGGCGAGGTCCCGGTGGCCGTGCTTGATGCCGGATATTTCGGTCCGCCGCGCATGGATGTGCCTGAAAATCCCGGCGGCTGGGTCGGCGTGGGACATTCCCTGGGCTTCGCCCGGCTGCTGCAAATGGACATCCCCTGGCGCGGGCTAGTGGGCATCGGCGGCTTCCTGCGCTTCTGCCGAAAGCCGGGCCAGAACACGGGCACGCCAACAGACCTGCTCGACGCCATGATCGCCAGGCTGGACGCGGCCCCGGAGGATGTGCTGGCGCGCTTCCGCAAGCGCTGCGGCCACAGGGGAAGCACACCTGGCCTGCCCGGCGCGGACGGCCTGGCGCGCCTGCGCGCCGACCTGGAGCACCTGCGCGATCTGGATTTTTGCGATATGGGGCATTGCCCCCGAAAACGTCCGGCCCCGACCCTGTTCATCCAGGCCCAGGACGACCGCATCGTGCCGCCGGACCTGGCGCGCGAGGCCCAGGCGCACGTGCCCGACTCACGGCTCGCGCTGCTCGACACCGGCGGCCACGCCCTGCCCATGACCCGCGCCACGGACTGCCAGCGGCTGATCCAGGAGTTTCTGCATGACCTCGGCTGACGGTCCTGACGGCTTTGGGCTCCTGTCGCGCACCCAGGCGGTGGCGCAGAGCTTTGGCCGCCGCGCCAGGGACTACTCCCGGCATGCGCACCTGCAGCAGCACACGGCCCAGACCCTGGCGGGCTTTGTGCGCGAGCACGGCGGCTTCCCTGGTGACGGCCAGGTGGTGGAGATCGGCTGCGGCACCGGGCTCTTGACCGAACTGCTGCACGTGCCGGGCCGCCCGTACCTGGCCACGGACCTGTCGCCGGAGATGCTGGAGCAGTGCCGCATCCGCCTGTCCGGGGAACAGGACAACCACGAGGGCCAGAACAAGCGCGAGGGCCTGTCCTTTGCCGTGCTGGACGGCCAGGTGGCGACCTTTGCCGTCCCGCCCGAGGCCATCGTGTCCAACCTGACCTGCCAGTGGTTCGCCGACCCTGTGGCGGGCCTGGCCCGGCTGGCGCGGCAGACCCCGCTTTTGGCCTTTTCCATTCCCCTGGCAGGCAGCTTCCCGGAGTGGGAGGCGGCCTTTGCCGACCTGGGCCGGACCTCCGGGCTGTTGCCCCTGCCGCAGGAACAGGCTGTGCTCTCCGCATTGGAAGCGCTGTCGCCCGTGCGTCTCGTGCAGCGCATCGAGGAACGCCAGCAGCATTTCCCCAGCGCCAAGGCCTTTGCCGACAGCTTCCGGCTCATCGGCGCGGACCAGCCGCGCACAGGCTACACCCCGGCCCCCATCCGGCCCGTGCTCAAGCGCTTTTCCAGCGGCCTTTACGCCACGGCGCGGATACTCTATTGCCTTGTGATGAGAGAAGGACTGTGAGAATTTTCGTCACCGGCACGGACACCGGGGTGGGCAAGACCGTGGCCAGCGCCTGGCTCTGCCTGCACACCGGCGCGGATTATTGGAAGCCCGTACAGTCAGGATATCCGCCGGACCGCGACGCGGACGAGGTGGCGCGGCTGTCCGGCGCGCGCATCCATCCGGAGCGCTTCCTGCTGCGCCTGCCGCGCTCGCCCTTTGAGGCAGCAGCCCGCGAGGGCCTGCGCCTGGGCCTGGATGACTTTGCCCTTCCAAAAACCGAACGCCCCCTGGTCATCGAGGGCGCTGGCGGGGTGCTGGTGCCGCTGAACGAGGATGAGACCATGCTCGACCTCATGGCGCGCCTGGCCGCTCCGGTGCTGGTGGTGGCCCGCACAGGCCTGGGCACCATCAACCACACCTGCCTGACGCTCCAGGCCCTGCGCGCCCGCGCGCTGCCCGTGCTCGGGGTCATCCTCTGCGGCCAGCCCGACTGCGAGGAATCCGGCCAGTCAAACGCAGAGGCCATCGAACATTTCGGCCATGTCCGCGTGCTGGGGCGCATCCCGCCCCTTGCCCCGCTCACGCGGGAGGCATTGCTCCGTGTTGCCCCGGACTCCGGGGCCCTGGACTGGCTGCGGTGGAAGCCATGAGCACCAGCGAACAGGACCAGCGCCACATCTGGCACCCCTTCTGCCAGGAGCAGACCGCGCCCGCCTCCCTGCCCGTGGCCAGGGCCAGCGGAGCCTCGCTGTTCCTTGAAGACGGTCGGGAGATCCTGGACCTGGCTTCGAGCTGGTGGGTCAACGTGCACGGCCATTGCCATCCGGCCATTGCCGAGGCGCTGAGCAGGCAGGCGCGCACGCTCGAGCACGTGATCTTCGCCGGGTTCACCCACGCGCCCGCCGCCAGCCTGGCCGAGGCGCTGGTGCACGCCCTGCCCCGGTCCAAGGAGACGGACAAGGGGCTCGACCGCGTGTTCTATTCCGACAACGGCAGCACGGCGGTGGAGGCCGCGCTCAAGATGGCCTTTCAAAGCTGGCGCAACCAAGGCGAGCGCCGCCGCACCCTGTTCCTGGCCTTTGAGGGCGCCTACCACGGCGACACCTTCGGGGCCATGTCCGTGGGCCGCAGCTCCGGGTTCTACGCGCCCTTCGAGGACGTGCTGCTCAAGGTGCGCTTCACGCCCTTTGCCGAGACCTGGCTGGACGATGCTGACGTCGAGCAACGCGAGGCCGCAGCCCTGGCCGGGCTGGACGCCATCCTGGAGCGCGACGGCAGGCGCCTGGCCGGGTTCATCGCCGAGCCGCTGGTGCAGGGCGCTTCCGGCATGCGCATGTGCCGGCCGCAATTCCTGCGGGCCGTGTGCGAACGCGTGGCCGCCCAGGGCATTCCGGTGATCCTGGACGAGGTCATGACCGGCTTTGGCCGCACGGGCACGCTCTTCGCCATGGAGCAGGCCGGGGTGGCGCCGGACCTGGTGTGCCTGTCCAAGGGCCTCACCGGCGGCTTTTTGCCCCTGGCGGCCACCGTGGCCACCACGGCCATCTACGAGACCTTTCTGGGCCAGGACTTCAGCACGGCCTTTGCCCACGGCCACTCCTACACGGCCAACCCGCTGGGCTGCGCCGCCGCCCTGGCCTCCCTGGCGCTCTTTGAGACCGAGCAGACCCTGGCGCGCATCGCGGCCATCCGGCAGGCCAACCTGCGCTGGCTCGA
The DNA here is from genome assembly GCA_964645095.1 of uncultured Desulfocurvus sp. Taxonomy (GTDB): domain Bacteria; phylum Desulfobacterota; class Desulfovibrionia; order Desulfovibrionales; family Desulfovibrionaceae; genus Humidesulfovibrio. The sequence goes on from CAZXZF010000274.1 coordinate 3,548, forward strand.
CGAGGCCGCCTCCCTGCCAGGAGTCGCCCGGCCCCGGGCCCTGGGCTCCATCGCAGCCATAAACCTTGGCGGCGAGGGCGACTACCACTCGTCGCTGGGCCCGAAGCTCAAGGCCCGCTTCCTGGAACTGGGCCTGCTGGTGCGCCCGCTGGGCAATGTCGTCTACCTCATGCCCCCGGCCTGCATCACGCCCGACGAACTGGCCCGGGCCCACGCGCTCACGCTTCAGGTCCTGCACGAAACCGCCCCGCTCTATAGCCCCCCGCTGACCGCTACGCGGCACAAGGCCCCGCGCTGACCGCTACGCGCGCACGAAAAACGCCCGCCCCGGCCACCAAAAGTGATGGGCCGGGGCAGGCGTTTTGTCTGGCTGAACTCGGGGATGCGGCAAAACACCCCAATCGGCCTGAAAGGCCCTAATCGGCCTGAAAGGTCCCGCTCTTGCCGCCGCTCTTGTAGACCAGGCGGCAGTCGGTGATGCGGATGTCCTTCTGCACGGCCTTGCACATGTCGTAGATGGTGGC
>CAZXZF010000275.1:0-4058 GCA_964645095.1 uncultured Desulfocurvus sp.
GCCCAGGCGACCTACGACCTCTCCTGCGGCAACGTGGCCAGGATACGCATTTTTCGTCTCAAGGCCGCTGGTTGGCAAATAGATACCCCACAGGGTTACTTTCATATACTCGCCCTAGACCTGACACCGGATGCGGCTCAAGGGTTTGGGAAACGGCTCAAGACAGCACCCATGACCCACTTCCAGTACAATGGGATGAACTTAAGAAAAGAAAATCTAACCATTACGGCAAATGGCGGGTCTCTCAGGAATGACACCCCGGCAATGACAGGCTTTTCGGATCAAGGGATCGACATCGCCATCATCCGAGAGCAGGACGCTTTCGACGCGGCGCGTGCGGTATGCCCGGCCCTGGTGCCTACCAATGTGCTCGAAGACGGCAAGTGGGAATAGCCGGTCGATGAAACTCCTCCTGTTCCTCCTTCTGCTGCTGGTCCCCACCGTAGTGTGCGCCCAGTCGACCTACGACCTCTCCTGCGAGAACGTATCCAGGATTCGCATCGGCCGCCTGGACGACACCTACTACAACGTGGAATCCGACCAGGGGCACTTCCATGTGGTGGTCTTTGACCTGAAGCAGAAGGCCGTTGCGCAATTCGCGCCGCTCATCGACAACGCGCCCTGGGTGACATTCGTGTACCGGGGCGAGGAGACGACAAAGCAGCACCTCGCCCTGACCGCCAATGGCAGATCGCTGCGCGACGACGCCCCGTCCATGGCCGGATTGAGCCATGAGGGCGTCATGATCACCATCATCCGCGAGAAGGACGCCTTCGACACCGCGCGGTCGGTGTGCCCGGCGCTGGTGCCCGCCAAGGTAATAGTCGACTGGGAACGGGACTGGGAGCCGGGCTGGGAGCGGAGAGAATACAAATGAAACGAGCACTTCTCCTGCTGCTGGCGCTGTTGCTGGTCCCTTCAACGGCATCCGCCTATGTGGTCTACGACATCACCTGCGACAACGTCGCCAGCATCCGTATCGAACGCCTCAGGGACACCGTGGGGAACATCACCTCGCTCGGCTGGTACCATGCGGTGCATTTCGAGCTGAAGCCGGAAGCGGTGGAGGCGTTCGTGCGGCTGCGCGACGCCACGCCCATGATTCCCATCATGTACCGCGACAAGCTCTACCCGAGGGAGAACATCCGCGTCATCTCGCACAGACGCATGCTGCCGCTGCGCGCCTCGGCCCTCACCGAGCACGGGGACAGCGGCGTCACCCTCATCGCGGTGCGGGAATGCGAAGCCTTCGAGCTGGCGGAGCTGGTCTGCCCGGCGCTGGTTCCCGCCAAGGTGCTGGTGGAGGGGCGATTTATGGACCGGGACCCGGCCAACCCTCCCGTGCCGGAGGCGGTGTTCCCGCCCCCAACCGGCGATCTGACCTACGACCTCTCCTGCGACAACGTGGCCAGGGTTCTCATCGTTCGACTTGAGGACAGCTTCCTGGAGTTGCGCACGCCGCAGGGCTACGCGTACAGTGTTGCCTTCCGGCTGAAGCCGGATGCCGCCGACCGCTTCCAGCCAATTCTCGACGAGTCGCGCAAGATCATCGGCCAGAACGACGCCACGGGCGCGTATTCCCGCAAGGGACTTTTTGTCACGGCTCACGGCCAGCCGCTGCGCAACGACGTACCGGAACGGTGGGCTCATGGCGGGAGGTCTGTGAATACCTTCACCCTCAGCGAAGAGGACGCCCTGGCCACGGCGCGCGCTGTCTGCCCCACAGCGCCCATCCAGGTGATCATCCCGCCCAGGCCGCCCGGCACGGCGCACAGGGAATGAGCTCGCAAAAAGGCCGGAGCCCCAACGGAGCCCCGGCCTTTGTCATTATCTAAGTCCTTGAGTCTAGCTGACCTTGGCGGCCTGCATCTCCTCGGCGGTGAAGTCCCACACGGTGCCGTGGGGCGGGAGCTTCTCGTTCTTGAAGAAGTCCGGCAGCTGGTCGTCCTTCACGGTGAACCCGGCCGCCGTGTTGAAGGCGATCTCGTCCTTCAGGCAGTTCACGCCCAGGGCCACCACGTCGTCCACGGTGTACGGCTTGCCGGTGAGGGCGGCCACCAGGTCGGCGATGCAGGGCACGCCGTCGGCGTTGTCGAGCACGGCAAAGGCCACGAACAGACAAAGTCCAAGCGCGTCCACGGCGGCAGTTGCGATCTGCAGGTTCTTGCTGATCTCGATCTGCCCGGCCTTGCCCTGGGCCGGGACATCGCCGCCGACCTTGAGGATGTTCTGGCACACGGCGTAGCCCGCGGTGTGGTCCGCGCCCTGGGTGGTGGTGCAGTAGGTCACGCCGATGCCCTTGACGCTGCGCGGGTCGTAGGCCGGCAGGGCCTGGTTCTTGACCACGGGCACGCGGTCCACGCCAAAGGCCTGGGCGGCGAAGCCCGTGCCGTTGCCGATGATGCGGCCCATGGCGTCGTTCTTGTCGCCCACGCGGCGGATGAGCTTCTCGGCGGCCTTGCCGTCGCCCCAGGCGATGATCCCGCCCTCCATGGCCATGGCCATGGTGTTGCCCAGGTCGATGGTGTCCAGCCCCATGTCGTCGCAGGCGCGGTCCAGCGCGGCGATGTCGTCCAGGTCCTTGATCAGCGTGTTCGCGCCAAAGGCCCACACGGTCTCGTACTCGAAGCCGGAGGTCAGGTACTTGCCGGCCTTGTCCACGTACTCCTGGGAGCACTGGATGACGCAGCCGGTGTGGCAGCCGTGCTTGGTCTTGCCGCCGCGCTTGGTGATGGTCTCGGCAATGGCCTCGCCGGAGATGGCGGCGGCATGCTCGAAGCGCCCGTCGCGGAAGTTCTTGGTGGGGAATGCCCCGGCCTCGTTGATGATGTTCACCAGGATGGCCGTGCCAAAGGCCGGCAGGCCCTGGCCGGTGACCGGATGGCTGAGCAGGATCTGCGCCCAGCGCTTGGCCGCGGCCTTGAACTTCTCCGGCTCGGCCGCAGGGAGCATGCCGCAGCCCGCGTCGTCGAGCACCACGGCCTTGATCTTCTTGGAGCCCATGACCGCGCCCAGGCCGCCGCGCCCAGCCGCGCGGGACGGACGGCCCTCGGGGTCGGAGAACTGCACCGAGGCGGCCATGCGGCAGGTCTCGCCAGCCGGGCCGATGACCATGGTGCCGGTCTTGGGGCCGTACTTGGCCAGAATCTTGTCCATGCTGGCGTAGGTGCCCAGGCCTTCCATCTCGCCCGCGGCCTCGAACTTCACGCCGTCCTTGGTGATGATGATGTTGGTGAACCCGGCGCCCTGCTCGGGCTTGTCCTCCAGCACGATGGCCAGGATGCCCAGCTTGGCGAGCTTCTGGGCGAACTGGCCGCCGGAGTTGCTCTCCTTGATGGTGCCGGTGAGCGGCGACTTGGCGCCAAGGGAGATGCGGCCGGAGTTGGCCACGATGGTGCCGGTGAGCACGCCTGCGGCGGCCACCAGCTTGTTGGCTGCGGACAGGGCGTGGGCCGTGGCCGGAACCTCGTCCAGCACGATGCGCGAGGTCAGCGCGCGGCCGCCCAGGCCGACATACTTGCCCAGGTCCTCGAAGCGAAATTCCTTGGTGCGGGTGTTGATGCGCAGTATCTTCGACATGTCGCGGCTCCTTGTTTATAGTGGCGCAGACACACGGCCTTGACTCTGTGCGCTGTAGTGATGAGGATACGTACGGGAAACCAAAAGTCAAATATATTTACTAGTTATGTCTATGCTGACATATGTCAGCCCTGACACAAACCAGGAGGCCCCATGCCCCGGACGCGAACATTGATCATCACAGCACGGCCCGAGGCCCTGCTGGCCCTGACGCCCATCCTGCGCGAGGGCGTGGCCGTCAGCCTGCGCCCCGGCCTGTCGCTGCGCCAGACCATGGTCCAGGACCTGGGCTTCTGCCCGGAATGCGTGGAGGAGCGCGTGCAGACCGTGTTCCTCGACGGCTCGCCCGTGGACGACATCGATTTGGACAGCGCCAGCCCCGGCTGCACCCTGGCCCTGGCCGGGTCCCTGCCGGGCGTGGCGGGCATCGCCATGCGCCGGGGCAGCCCGGTGGGCGTGTTCCGCGAGGGCATCGCCCA
>CAZXZF010000276.1:0-4043 GCA_964645095.1 uncultured Desulfocurvus sp.
CGAGTTGCCGCCCAGGCGGTTGAAGCCGTGCATGTCCCAGCAGGCGGCCTCGCCCACGCTGAACAGGCCCTTGAGTCCGTAGGCCGCGCCGTCCTTGTTGGTGCGCACGCCGCCCATGCTGTAGTGCTGGGTGGGGCGCACCGGGATGAGCTGGTGGATGGGGTCCACGCCGAGGAACGAGGTGCAGATCTCGTAGACCTCGCGCAGCTTGCCGGTGATGTGCTTCTCGCCCAGGTGGCGGATGTCGAGCCAGAGGTGCTCGCCGTAGGGGGACTTCACGCCCTTGCCCTGGCGGATGTGGTGCGTCATCCAGCGGCTGACCACGTCGCGGGAGGCCAGCTCCTGCTTGTCGGGCTCGTAGACGTGCATGAAGCGCTCTTCGTTGACGTCGAGCAGGGTGCCGCCGTCGCCGCGGCAGCCCTCGGTGACCAGGATCTCGGTGGGCACGATGCCTGTCGGGTGGAACTGCACGGCCTCCATGTTGCCCATGGCCACCACGCCGGTGTTGATGGCCGCGATGTGGCCGCCGCCGTCGCAGATGACCGCGTTGGTGGTGCCGGGGTAGATGCGCCCGAAACCGCCGGTGGCGATGGTCGTGGCCTTGGCCAGGTACACGCGCAGCTCGCCGGTGCGCAGGCAGCGGGCAACCGCGCCGAAGCAGGTCTGCCCGTCCTGGATCAGGGCCACGGCCTCGGTCTTGTCGTGCACCTCCACGCCCAGCTGGGCGCAGACGTTGTCCACCGTGAAGAGCACGGAGTGGCCGGTGCCGTCGGACACGTAGCAGGTGCGCCACTTGGCCGTGCCGCCGAAGTCCCGGGCGGTGATCAGGCCCCGGTTCTCTTCCTTCTCTTCCTTGTCGAAGATCTTGCCGCCCTTGAAGTAGGTGTCCTTGCCGGGCACCACGCGGTTCCAGGGCACCCCCCAGTGCGCCAGCTGGCGCATCTCGACAGGAGCGCGGTCGGCGAACATGCGCGCCACTTCCTGGTCGCAGCCCCAGTCCGAGCCCTTGACCGTGTCGGAGAAGTGCACGTCCGGGCAGTCGCCCTCGCCCTTGGCGCAGTTGCCCAGCGCCGCCTGCATGCCGCCCATGGCGGCCGAGGAGTGCGACCTGCGCGCGGGCACAAGGCTCAAACATATGGCGGAGAAGCCCGCCTGGGCGGCCTCGATGGCCGCGCGTTCGCCGGCCAGGCCGGCACCGATGACGAGAACGTCAGTGTAGATGGTCTGCATGTTTCTCACCTATCCCTTCAGGAACCAGAAACGGATCAGCGTGAGCACGCCGATCGTGATGAAAATGAGGGTGAGCAGGTTCTCGCCGCGCTTGAGTCCCTTGCGCTCACTGCGCCCGGCCAGGCCCCACTTCACCGCGATGCGGTACAGGCCGATGCCCACATGCAGCTCCACCAGGGGCAAAAGCAGCAGGTAGAAGAAAATCCAGGCCCCGCTTTGGATGCGCGCAGCGCTCTTGAGCGCCGTGATGGGCAGGTCCGAGAGCACCACCCACATGTGGATGGCGCCCATGACCAGGATGATCATGGCCGAAACGACCTGGACCACCCAGAGCCAGGTGTCGGTGTGGTGCAGGAGCTTGGCGTGCTCCCAGATGGTCTTCTGGGCTTCCAGGCGGAAGGGGATCTTGCGCGCGGCCAGGGCGAAGTGCGCCAGGAAAAGCAGGAACACCAGCGGACCGCCAACCTGGGCCATGCCGGTGGCTTCGAAGAACTCGGCGATGGCGTTCATGATGCCGGGGCTGATGACGACGCTGGCCACCAGGGTCATGTGCATCCACATGAACGCGATGAGACCGGCGCCGGAGAGCATTTGCGCCCAGTCCAGCACGCCGTCGAAGCGGTGGCATTGCAGGCTTTTGTGATTGGCGGTCAAGGGAACGGACATTCGCACCTCCAGCTGTGTTTCAGAAACCGTCTTGTCCGGGATCGGTGGTAAAATGACGAAGCTCTCGCATTAGCCTGTATTGTTTGGGGAGTCCAGGCCCCGAGGGAAAAGTCCGCTCGGGGCCTGGACCGGGGGGCTTTGCTTGTCAGGACTTGCACTCGTTCTTCGTGCTGCCGTCGAGGATCTCCTCGGGGGAGTCCTCAGCCATCTCGTTCTTGCCGGAGAAGGCCAGCTGCAGCTGGTTCATGTCCAGGGCGCCTTCCCACTTGGACACGACGATGGTGGCCACGCCGTTGCCGATCAAGTTGGTGATGGCCCGGGCCTCGCTCATGAAGCGGTCCACGCCGAGCAGGATGGCCATGGCGGCCACGGGGATGGTGTGCAGGCTGCCCAGGGTGGCGGCCAGGGTGATGAAGCCGCCGCCGGTGACGGCCGCCGCGCCCTTGGAGGTCAGGAGCAGGATGCCCATCATGTACATCTCGTCGCCGAAGCTCAAAGGCGTGTTGGTGGCCTGGGCCAGGAAGATGGCGGCCATGGTCAGGTAGATGCACGTGCCGTCCAGGTTGAAGGAGTAGCCCATGGGCAGGGTCAGGCCGACCACGGACTTGTTGCAGCCGGCCACTTCCATCTTGGCCATCATGCGCGGCAGGGCGGCCTCGGAGGAGCTGGTGCCGAGCACCAGCAGGATCTCCTCCTTGATGAAGCAGAGGTAGCGCCACAGGCTGAACCCGGCCAGGCGGCAGACTCCCCAGAGGATGACGAAGATGAACAGAAGGCAGGTGGTGTACACGCCGGCCATGAGGTACATGAGCTGCTTGAGCGTGGCCACGCCGTGGACGCCGACCACGTAGGCCATGGCGCCGAATGCGCCGAGCGGGGCAAAGTACATGATGTAGTGCACGACCTTGAACAGGCCCTTGCCGAACTCGTCGATGAAGGTGGTGACGCTCTTGGCCTTTTCGCCCAGGGCCGAGAGGCCCAGGCCGAAGAAGATGGAGAAGAACAGCACCTGGAGGATCTCGCCCTTGGCAAAGGCGTCCACCACGTTGTTCGGGATGATGTTCAGGATGAAGTCGATGGTCGAGAGCTTCTTGCCCTCGCCCGCGTATTTGGCCACGGCCGTGGCGTCCAGCGAGGCCACGTCGATGTTCATGCCCACGCCGGGCTCGTAGACCTTGACCACCACCAGGCCGATGGCCAGGGCGACGAGGGTCATGGTCCAGAAGTAGAGCATGGCCTTGAGGCCCACGCGGCCGACCTTGCCCATGTCGCCCATCTTGGCGATGCCGACGACGACCGTGCAGAAGATGATGGGGGCGATGATCATCTTGATCATCTTGATGAAGCCGTCGCCAAAGGGCTTCATCTGCCCGGCGAAGCCCTCTTTTCCGGGAAAGAGGACGCCCAGCAGGATGCCGATGCAGATGCCGGTGATGACCTGGAAGTAGAGGGACTTGTAAAACGGTTTGCCTGCACTCATTTTGGACTCCTGGGGGGTAAGGTGAAACACGTACTCCGCTCTTATGGCAATTGCCGTGCCAGCGGGCGTATACCCGCCGGTTTGGTCGGAAACGCAGCAAACTCAATGGAATTGGCTGATTGCGCATATCTCTGCTGGCGGCGCGCTGGGGAAAATGGTGTGGCGCGCGCCACATGTGTGGCGCCACACGTGTGGCGCGCGCCACGGTCGCCGCAGGGGTCAGGACAGGCCGAGCCGGTCCATGTTGCGGTAGAGCGTGCGGCGGTCGATGCCCAGCAGGCGCGCGGCCTTGGCGCGGTTGGCCCCGGCGCTGGCCAGGGCGCCTGCGATGTCCTGGGCCGTGAGCCCGCGCGAGCCCGGCCTGGGCTGGGGCGCGTCTGCTGGGCCGGGCTCGCGCGCCATGGACCGCTGCAGGCCCAGCTGCAAGCCCCTCTGCAGATCCGTCGGCAGGTGCGCCGTGAGAATCTCCCCGCCGGGGCACAGGATGCAGGCGTGCTCCAGGGAATATTTGAGCTCGCGCACGTTGCCGGGCCAGGGGTAGGTCATGAACAGGCGCATGACCTCTTCCGAGCATTTGCTGAACTGCTTGCCGAAGGTGGCCTGGAAGTGGCTGATGAAGTGCGCGGTCAGAAGCGGGATGTCCTCGGTGCGCTCGCGCAGGGGCGGC
>CAZXZF010000277.1:0-4041 GCA_964645095.1 uncultured Desulfocurvus sp.
AGCTCCTGGGCCACGTAGAGGTGGCGCAGGTAGGCCCGGCTGAAGGTGCGGCAGGTGTAGCAGGAGCACGCGGGGTCCAGCGGGCTGTCGTCCTCGCGGTACTCGGCCCGGCGGATGTTGACCTTGCCGGTTGAGGTGTACAGCGTGCCGTTGCGCGCGTTCCGGGTGGGCAGCACGCAGTCGAACATGTCCACCCCGGCCTCGATGCCCTCCAGGATGTCCAGCGGGGTGCCCACGCCCATGAGATAGCGCGGCAGGTCTTCCGGCATCAGGGGCGTCACGTGGTGCAGCATGTCGTACATCTCCGGGATGCTCTCGCCCACGGACAGGCCGCCGATGGCCAGGCCGTCGAAGTCGATCCGGCGCAGCTGTTCCAGGCTTTTTTCCCGCAAATCCTTGAAGAACCCGCCCTGGATGATGCCGAACAGCAGCTGCCCGTTCTTGTGCCTGGGGTGCGCCTCGCGGCAGCGGTGCGCCCAGCGCGTGGTCAGTTCGAGCGACTTGGCGGTGTAGTCGTAGTCCGCACCGTAGGCCACGCATTCGTCGAGCACCATCATGATGTCCGAGCCGATGTTCTCCTGGATGCTCATGACCTTCTCGGGCGAGAAGAAGTGCGTGCTGCCGTCGATGTGCGAGCGGAACTCCACGCCCTGCTCGCTGATCTTGCGGATCTCCTTCAGGCTGAAGACCTGGAACCCGCCGCTGTCGGTCAGGATGGGCCCCTTCCAGCCCATGAAGCGGTGCAGGCCCCCGCGCCGGGCCAGCAGCTCGTCGCCGGGGCGCAGGTACAGGTGGTAGGTGTTGCCCAGGATGATCTGCGCGCCGGCGTTGTCCAGGTCCTGGGGGCACAGGCTCTTGACCGACCCCTGCGTGCCCACGGGCATGAAGATGGGCGTCTGGACCACGCCGTGGGCCGTGGTCAGGCTTCCGCGCCGGGCCTGGCCGTCGCGCGCGGTGATGGTGAAGCGGCCAAGGGCCGCGGCCGGATTCTGGGCTGGGGTCATGTGAGTCCTTTGCGCGGGCAGAGGTCGGCGAGCGGGCATTTCTCCCCATTTGGCGGGGCGCAGCGGGGCTTGCGCGCAGTGCAGACCTCGCGGCCGAAGTACACGAGGTAGTGGTTGATGTCCGCCCACTGGGGGCGGTCGAAGAGCGGCATGAGGTCGCGTTCGATGATGATGGCGTCTGCGCTTTGGGTCAGGCCCAGGCGGAAGGCCAGGCGCGTCACGTGGGTGTCCACGGCGATGCCCTCGTTGATGCCAAAGGCGCTGCCGAGCACGATGTTGGCGGTCTTGCGGGCCACGCCGGGCAGGGTCACGAGCTCGGCCATGCTGCGCGGCACCGAACCGTTGTAGGTTTCCATGACCCGCGAAGCGGCGGCCTTGAGGTTCCTGGCCTTGTTGCGGAAGAACCCGGTGGAGTGCACCACGACCTCGATGTCCGCCACGTCGGCCCCCGCCAGGTCCTTGATCTCCGGCCAGCGGGCGAAGAGCGTGGGCGTGACCTGGTTCACGCGGGCGTCGGTGCACTGGGCGGCCAGCACCGTGGCCACGAGCAGCTCCCAGGCGCCGGTGTAGTCCAGGGCGGGCCTGGGGTCGGGGTAGCGCGCGGCCAGGCGGGCGAAGATGGCCTGGGCGCGGTCTTTTGGTGTGGGCATGGTCGGCTGCTCCCTTGCGCGCTGTGTTCTGGCGTGGGGTAGCATCCGCTGGCTTCAGAGGCAAGAGCGGGGGGCAAGAGCGGGGGGCAAGGGTGGGGGCAAGGGCGGGCAGGCGCAGGCAGGGGGCGCTGATTTCCGTTGCCAGCGGGCCGGATATGTGGTTGAAAAAGGCCACACGGAGCGCTCCGCGCGCTGCCGCAAGCATCCATACGCAAGCAGGGAACATAATGAAAAAATTGATGATTGTCGTCGTCTGCCTGTACACGGGCCTGCTCCTCGCGTCCCTGGTCTTCGCCGATGCCGGGGCCGCCAAGCTGGCCGCTGAGCGTTGCTCCGCCTGCCATTCCACGGGCCGCATCTGCGAGAAGCTGGGCAACCGCAAGCCCGAGGTCTGGCAGCAGACCGTGCAGCGCATGAAGGGCAACGGGGCCAAGCTTTCCGACGCTGAAGCGGCCGCCGTGGCCGAATATCTCTCCACGGCCAAGCCCGGCTCCAAGCCCCTCTGCCAGTAGGCCCGGCGGCAGGTCCCGTGTCTGACCGCCCGGTCGTCCCTCCGGTCGTCCGCCCGGTCGCCTGTCTGGTCTACGTCACCGCGCCGAGCCTGGCCGAGGCCGAGAGCCTGGCCCGGCTGGCGGTCACGCGGCGGCTGGCGGCCTGCGCCAACATCCTGCCGGGCATGCGCTCGCTGTACTGGTGGCAGGGAGCGCTTCAGCAGGCCGACGAGGTGGTGCTGCTGCTCAAGACCACCGAGGCCCTGGCCGGAGAGCTCACCAAGGTGCTGGCCCAGGCCCACAGCTACGACTGCCCGTGCGTGGTGGTGCTGCCCATCGAGGGCGGCCACCCGGCCTTTCTGCAATGGATTGAGGCGGAGACGGGAAACGGTTGAGGCCGCTTTCCGTTCTGCAATGGAAGGCCGGGAAGTGCGGCCCACTCCCCGGCTCAAGGCAGGGCTCAAAGCCTGCCGGTTCCGGCCGTCGGCAGCGTCAGCATTTTCTCTTGCATTCGTCCAGTGCGAGTTCGGCAGCGGCCATGCAGACCGTCATCGCCAGGCCCGTCAGCAGGGCGCAGGCCACCTGGGCCGCTCTGCCGGCCACCTCGCACGCGATTTGACACCCAAAGTTGGGGATTGGTGGCCAATCAGGCCAGGCGTCGCCAGCGGGCAATTCCGGCGCAGCGGCGCCCCCGACGATCTGGTCGCCCTCCTGGAGGGAGCCCACACGCTTGAGGAGTTGCGTGACCTTCTTCTGGTCCTCCTTGCTCAGGGCGTTCCACTGCTTGTCGTTGATCTTGAACTTCGCCATGTTGACCTCCCTCATGGTTACAGGGTGATGCCGTACGCCTCGGTGAAGGCGTTTTGGGCATATTCCAGGGACGCGTGGGCAAAGCCCTGGTCCCCCCAGGTGGTTCTCCAGCTGTTGCGGATGATGAAGCGCTCCGGGGTGTAGCCCACGATGCACACGGCGTGGCCGCCGCGCACCGTGTCCGCCTTGTAGGTGTCGAGAAGCCCGCGGGTGGCGCTGGCCGCCTGCCAGGTGTCGTCCACGTTGAGCCGGGTCAGGATGGGGCCGGTGGAGGCGAGCCACGAACGCCATGCGTCCTGGTCCCGGCCCAGGGAAAAGTAGGAGCCGATCTTGAGTTTCGCGGCCTGGGCATAGAACACGTTGGCCCCGCCCTGGAACAGCACGTCCTGGGCAAAGGGGAGCAGCTCGTCGGTCACCATCCCGAACTTGCGCAGGATGTCCAGGGCCGCCTTGAGCGAGGTGCCGTCATTTTCAATGAATGTTGACGGATAGGAGGAGAATTCGTCCGTCTCCTTGGCCGACATCCAGACGAAGCGGACCGAGAGGCCCTGGCTTTGGCTGATGCGCCCGGCCTTGACCATGTGCCAGCGCAGCAGGCCGTCCGCAGAGGCCCAGCCGACGCAGGAACCGGTCCGGCCCTGGTCGCCCACCGTCCACCACGGTTCCCTGAGGTCCACGGACTGTGGCGGGGGAGCCGCCTGTGTGCTTGCGGCCTGCACCGCGTCCAGGAAGGTCCAGTCCTTCTCAATTTTCCGCGAGGGCAGGCAGTTGAGTATCCGTTGCGGGGGTGAGATGGGAACCGTCTTTGATCTTGGCATGCTGCCCGCCTCCTTGTGGTGATTGGTGCCAATAGCAAGAGTTTGTTACATGGTTGCACATAATAACCGCCGTGTCAATATCCCCTGTGATATTTTATCGGGGCTTTCCACCCGTCCTTTGGCCGTCTAGCATTCTGCGAACAATTGCGCTAAACTTCGCCCCAGGAGGATGATCTATGCAGCTCTACGTTTCCGGTTCCCTGGCCCTTGACCGCATCATGAACTTTCCCGGCAAATTCGCGGACCACATCCTGCCGGACAAGATCCA
>CAZXZF010000278.1:0-4022 GCA_964645095.1 uncultured Desulfocurvus sp.
GAACCCCTGGCAGAACATCTTGATCGGACTTAGGACGGTCAAGGGTTGTTGACGGGAACAATGTAACAAAGTAGATGAGCCAAATGTCAAAGCGAGCATGCCCACCATCGAAGATCCTTTGCATAATGCTCGTTGCTGCGCTGCTTCTTTCTGCCTCTTTTGGGGTTTTTCCTGACCAGAATGAGGCTTCTCCCCCTCTCTTTTCTGAGCACAGTCATGAAGGTGGCGTTGTGCATAGCCACCTGGAACATCCAGATGGCACAGTCGAGTATCCCCAAGCCGTTACCGCCAACGGGCAGGAACGTGGCCGATCCCTTGCGGATGGCCATGCTTTTGGTGTCCGCTCTCGCCACGGCTTGCCCCTTGAACGCCCTCCCGAATCCTCTCTTCTTTTTTCGTAATCAAGATCGTTAGCGTTTAGCTGACGCTTTCAACAATAAACGCTTCCATGTCCGTTCCCTGCTCCAAGCAGGGGGAACTGGTGTATTCTCAAGCAGGCATTTGGTGTTCAGCAATGCTGCCCCTATGCCTGTGGGCACTGCGTTCACGCTGAGCGCAACCGCAAGTGGCGTCGGAGAGCTGGAAGCCGCTCCGCAGTTGAAGCACACAGGAGGCTGGTAGTGATGATGGCGCAGCTGCGTGACCTCAGGATTGTTTGGCGCAGACACAAGGGGCTCAGGGTCATTGGAATAATAGGACTCGTCTCAGGCTGCACGGTGGGGGCCTTATGAAATCGCTGGCGAATACTCTGTCCTCGGCGCTGCTTTCCTACAGGCAGCCGGGACTCTTGCCCCAGACGCTGAACCTCTTCGTCACCGCGCGCTGCAACGCCCGCTGCGAGTTCTGCCTGTACCGCCACGCCGTGGACAACCCCACCGCCAGCGAGGGAGAGATGCGCCTGGACGAGTACCAGGCCCTGGCGCGCTCCTACGGTCCCCTGCATTACCTCGCCGTCTCCGGCGGGGAGCCCTTTGTGCGGGAGGATCTGGCCGACATTATCCAGGCCTTCATCGACCACTGCGGGGTGCGCGTGGTGGACATTCCCTCCAATTTCACCTTCACCAGGGCCATGGCAGCGGTCATGGACCGTCTCACCGCCGCCAACCCGGACGTGGCCTTCGACCTCCAGCTCTCCCTGGACGACCTGGGCGAACGGCACGACGCCTCGCGCAAGGTGCCGGGGCTCTTCGCCAAGGCCCAGGAGAGCTTCCTGGCCCTGGCTGCCCTGCGTGAGTTGCGGCCCAACCTGCGCATCAAGGGCAGCACCCTGTATCTGCCCGCCAATGCCGAGCGCCTGGACGAGGTGCTTGTGGAGCTTGGCCGCACCTTTGCCTTTGACCGCATGAGCGTGTCTTACCCGCAGCAGCAGCTGCCCTCGGGCGGGGATGAAGCCGTGCGCGCGGATGCCGCCGCCTACGCCGAACGGGCGGCCAGAGCCTTGGCTCTGGCCAGCCCCTGCCGCCGCAGAGCGGACCTGCATGTGGCCGGGATGCTGGCGGTGAAGGGACTCTACAGGCGGCTGCTCCTGGATGCGGCCTCGGGCAACCGGAGCGCCGGCAGCTATTGCGAAGCCGGGCGGCATTTGCTGGTCATCGACCAGGAGGGCCGGGTGTATCCCTGCGAGCCCCTGTGGCACTGCATCGGCAACCTGCGCGAGACGGGCGGGGATGTGCGGCCCATCCTGGCAGGACGAGCCTACGCGGATTTCCGGGCCTCGCGGCTGGGGGCTGGCAAGTGCAACTGCACGTGGTCCTGCGCCATGCACACGGCCATCGCCGTCACGCCTGGCATGTTGCCGGAGCTTGCCCTGCGCGGCCTGGGCATCCTGGGCAGACGCCTGATGGGGCTGTGATGCGGACCTCCGCACCGCCATTGAGCATCGTCATTGCCGTGACCCGGCCACGCGCCCTGGAGGCCTGCCTGCGCGGGCTGGAGGAGCAGCGTGGGGACTGTCACTTCGAGGTCATCGCCGTGGGCGATGTGGAAGCTGTAAGCTTCGAGTCTTCGCGTTATTCCTTGGCGCTGGTTCCCTGTAGTCCCCGGCATGCCAACGTGCGCCGCAACCTCGGCCTGGCCCGGTCGCGGGGGGCGCTGGTGGCGTTTCTGGACGACGACACCATTCCCGACCCTCACTGGGTGGAGACGGCGGTGACCCTGGACCCCGAGGGGGCGATCATCCTCACCGGGCCGGAGCGCCCCGTGGCCACGGGAAAACAGGCCCAGCTCATCTACGCGGTGTCGCGCAGCAGGCTGGGCGCAGGCACTAAATCCCACATCAACCTGCGCCGCGAGCCCGTGGGCTGGTATCAGGTGCCGTTCTGCAACTGCGTCCTGCCGCGCCGGGTCATCGAGCTGGCGGGTCCCCCGGCCGAGGACATCCCCTGGGACATGGACGACTTCGAGTTCTGCCTGCGCGCCCGCGAGGTGGCGGACTTCGCCAATGAGCCGCGCTTGAGCCTGCGGCACGACCGCTACCCGGACTCGGTGCCCGATTTTCTCCGTTACCGCTTCCGGCTGCGCCGCCGCACCGGAGAGAAGCTCGTCTCGCACCCCTGGCTGTACGGGCGCGTCCTGCCGGTGCTGGCCGTGGCGGCCTTCCCCTGGGCGGCCTTTCTGCTCACTGTGCTGCTTTCCGGCCAGGCGCTGTTCTTCTGGTCCTTCATGGCCACGGTCTACAGCGTCGGCCTGCTGGGGCACATCCCGGCGGCTTTTGGTCACGGCGGCTGGAAGATGATCCTGCCCTACCTGGGGCTCATGGCCGCGCACCATGCCGTGACCTTTTCCGGCGTGTGCCTGGGCACACTCACGGGCCTGCACCGTCATGGACTCAGTGGCGTGGTCGAATTGCTCCATCAGTTTGGAACTGCCGGCAGGGTGGCGCTTGGGGGTGGCGCTCTGGCCGCGCTTGCGCTCTTGCTCGGCGCTTTCGGCCTGGGCCATTGGGAACTGGGGCCGCTCTCCGACAGCCTTGCCCAACTTGTGCTCCATGACGTCTCGGCTGCCGGACTGCTCGGCCTTGGGGTTGTCCTGACGCTCTTCTCGGAGAGCCTGTCGAAGCTCTGGCAGGGCCACGAGGATCTGTTTGTCGCCACATTGGTGATGCCGTTGCTGGGCATAAGCCTGCTCTTCGTGCTCACGCACCACCCTGGAGACCACGCCATTTTTGCGCACACGTTCTCCTGGAATGATCTATTGCGGCACAGCAATGTCGTGCTGGAGCTGGCAGCGCTGGCGGGAACCCTCTCTCTGTCCTTGCTTCTGCTGCGGCGTCGCGCCCAAGATTTCGCTTTGCGGATGATCGGCGTGAACACAAATGTGGTTGGGCTGTTTTCCCTGCTCTCGGCGCATGGCTGACATCGTTCTGGGGAGAGGGAGGCAGCGGGCCAGGGGCGTTGACAGGGTCGCGAAACCGTTGAGGCCGTGCCCTCGCCTCTCCATGTGGTCTAGGCACGCCTCTCAGGAGGAACCATGAAGACGAAGCATGTTTTCTTGACGCTGGCCATCTTCACCATCGCCATCGCCGTCACAGCCTACGGTGTTGCAGATGACGACTTTGAGCATCGTGGAAAACGTGAACACTCAAAAGAAAAGGATCACGGGGAGGAGAAGGAACATGGCGACGGACACAAGGGGCAAACCGCTGTAAACAGCGCCTATGCCGCAGCCTGCGGGAGCTGCCACTGGGCCTATGCCCCGCAGCTGCTCCCGAAGAAATCATGGGAAAACACCCTCGCGTCCCTTGGCGACCATTTCGGGAGCGAGGTCGCGCTTTCAGAGCAGCAGAAAAAGGCCGTGTCCGACCACCTGCTGTCAGGCGCGGCGGACAGGTCTTCGGCCAAGATTGGCCGCAAGGTGATGAACAGCCTGGGCGGGGCGGCGCCCGCCAGAATCACTGAGGTTCCCTATATTCAGCGGAAGCACCGCAAGCTCGCGCCGGAAGTCTTGGCCAGGAAAGGCGTGGGCGGGTTGGCGAACTGCATCGCCTGCCATCCCGGAGCGGCGAGCCTGGATTTTGAAGATGA
>CAZXZF010000279.1:0-4017 GCA_964645095.1 uncultured Desulfocurvus sp.
TGCCCGTGGACGCCTGCATGGCCAGTTCCTTCATGCGGATGAGCTTCTCGTCGATAACGCCCAGAGCGCCGTCAGCGGTCTGGATCATCGAGATGGCGTCATTGGCATTGCGGATGCCCTGCCCCAGGCTCTTGATTTCCGCGCGCATGATTTCGCGGACGGCCAGGCCGGCGGCGTCGTCAGAGGCGTTGTTGATGCGCAGACCAGAAGACAGGCGCCGGGTCGAAGTGGCCAGGGCCGAATACGATACCGACAGGTTGCGGGCGGTGTTCGCGGCCATCATGTTGTGGTTAATGGTAAGTGACATAACCATTTCCTCCTTGAAAGTTTTTTGGCTTCCTTGCCATTCGGTGGTCCTCTTGAGGCGACATCGCCTGAGGGGCCAATCCGATTGTTTCTACGCCCACCTTTTCGGACTGCCGCTGGAATACTTTAGGCGGCCACGCACATTTTATTCAAAGGCCCTGGCAAAATGCCTCGGGCGCAGGAAAACGCCCAGCCCCGCGCCCCCGTCCATGGACGCGAAGACGGAGCTGGCAGGAGACGGATGCGCTGGCCGGGACCGGCTGGCAGGCCTATTCTGGCGGTCTATTCTGGGGGCAGAGTGCGCAGGGCGAAGTGCCTGGCCTGGCTGGTGGCCACGCCTGGGATGCCCATGTCCAGGGAGGGACCGGGCTCGCGCTCGGCCAGGGCGCCGCCGGCCATGAGGCCTGGCGCCTGGGCGGTGCAGAACCAGGCCGTCTGGCGCGCGGCCAGATCCATGAGCCCGGCCAGGGCCTGGGTGAACACTTCGCCCGTGGCCGGATTGCGGAAGTTCAGCGGCCCGGACACCGAAGCGCGCTGCTCCCAAAGCTGCGGGGCATAAAACAGGGCCGCCAGCTCACGCCCCTTGGCCGGGAGCCAGGCCTCAAATTCGCGCACCCAGCGGGCCAGGGTCGGCATGCGGGTCAGGGCCTGCACCGTGCAATAGGTGTCCAGGGCCTCGCCAAAGCCCTTGGCGGCTGCCGTGGCGTCCATCCCGGCCATGGCGCCCAGGAGCTCCGGCGGGCAGGCCAGGGAGAGCGGACCCTCCACCGCGTTCACCACGGCCCTGAGGGAACTCTCCTGCACCGCAACGAGCCCCCCGGCGGCCACCATGTCGAGCAGCGCCTCCAGGGTGCGGTGCCTGCGCACGGCCGTGGTCCGGCGCACGGGGTCCTCGTCGTAGTAGTTGCCCGTGAAGTGGTAGACCAGGGGATGGATTGCGGCATCTGCAAAGATGTGCGCCACAAGCCCCACGAAGAAGGCCGTGGGCAGCGCCGCGCCGCGCATGGCGAACATGTGCGGGGCATAGAGCCGCAGCAGATCATAGGTATCCTCGCCGTGGGCCCCGTGCAGGCGATGCGGCAAGGACTTGAGAGCCTCTGGATGCTCGCCGCGCAGATAGAAGAGCACATCGTGGAACACCGCGCCGTAGCGCAGTCCGCTCGGGCAGGTCTTGAGAGCCGGACCAAAGGGGCCGGAGGCCAGCAGCCCGGCCGCGCGCTCGGCCACCATCCAGTGCACCATCTCTCTGGGCATGACGTGATATCCCCTCCCCGCCTGTGCCGCCTGTGGAGCGGCGGTCTTGTCCCTGGCCTCTGCTTGGGCTATACCCTGCCTGTCCGCACGCGGCAACCTGGCCACGGGCACGCGGACAACGCCAACAGGGGGAACGCAGGTGACAGAGTTCATCCACCGAGAGTTTCAGGTCGACGAACCGGACAAGACCACAGTCACCCGCCACGACGTCCCGGCCCCCAGGCCCCGGATGCCCGGCGGCGGCATCCTCTATATTATTGGCCTGCCCGGCAGCGGAAAGTCCGCCGTGGCCGAGGGCCTGGCGCGCGAGCTGGGCTGCCCGGCGCTGGAGTTGCCGCTCGATGCCCCGGACGAGGCGCTCAAGCGCATCCTGGCAGCCACACCGGCAGGACCGGCGGTGGTGGAGGTGCCCCACAAGCTGCTCCTGGGCGAGGCCTTCCGCCAGCGCCTGCAGTCCACAGGCCGGGTGCTCTACCTCATGGCCAGCGTGGAGGCCGTGGCCGAGCGCCAAGCCAAAACGCAGGAGGAGCAGGCAAAGGTGCGCGAACGGCTGGGCCGCCTGCGCACGTCCTACGAGCCCCTGTTCATGCAGACCCTGCACCTCATGGCCCCTGCCGACGCCCCGCTCAACGAGGTGCTGGCCGATGTCTTGGAGCGCGTGCGCATGTAGCGCGCGGGCCAACCTCATCCCCACCGGAGCCCCCATGCCCGTCAAACCGCTCAAGGTCGAACTCCTCGCCCGCACCCCGGACGCCCTGTCGCTCATCTATGCCGCCTTCCGCCAGTGCTACCATGCAGGCTTCGTGGCCGACATGTGGCCCAGGCTCCTCTCCGGCGAGGTGGAGCGCGAGGCCCAGGCCGATTTCGTGCGCAAGGTGCTGGAGAGCGGGCATGACAGCCCCATCGAGCACGCCAGCTTCACCTTCGCCGTGGAGGGCATCTCGCGGGCCTGCTCGCACCAGATCGTGCGCCACCGCCTCGCCTCCTACTCCCAGCAGAGCCAGCGCTACGTGGACGGCTCGGACATGGACTTCGTCCTGCCCCCGGCCATCGCCAGGATCCCGGAGGCCAAGGAGCGCTTCGAGGCCTTCATGGCCGAAGTCGGGTCAGCGTACCGCGACTTGAAAGCCATCCTGGAGGCCCACGGCCGCAAGGAGAAGTCAAAGGAAGACGCGCGCTTCGTGCTGCCCCAGGCCTCCGAGACCAAGATCGTCATGACCATGAACTGCCGGGCGCTGCTGCACTTCTTCCACCTGCGCTGCTGCCTGCGCGCCCAGTGGGAGATCCGCGCCCTGGCCGAGGCCATGCTTGCGCTCTGCAAGGCCGAGCTGCCCGCCATCTTCGCCACGGCCGGGGCCAAATGCGAGTCCCTGGGCTTCTGCCCGGAGAGCCCGCGCTTCGCCTGCGGCAAATATCCGACCCGTGCGGAGCAGAACCGCGAGGCCCTTGACTGACGCCGGTGCCGGTTCATCAGGAGATACCGGCTGACCTCCCAACTGACGGAGAGCGCCCCCATGGCAATTCAATCGCAGCGCCTTCCTTTGCTAGCCCTGTTCACGGGCCTCATGCTGTTCACCGGCCTGCCCGCAGAGGGCGTAACTGACCATGCGCACGCCCTGGCCGCGTCCCGAAAAGCGCAGGACGACCATGCCCAGCACCTCCATCCCCAGGAGCAGGCGCCTGCCCTGTCCGCCAGCGAGATCCGTTCGCGCCGCACCGCAACAGTGCGCGTGGTGCAGGAGTCAGGACCGGCGGTGGTGAGCATCTTCAGCACACGGACACACGAACCGTCCCCCTTTTCGTCGGTCACCGCATCGCAAGGCCTGGAGGGCGAACTCAACAGCCAACGGCTTCAGCAGTCGGCCACGCAAAGTCTGGGCTCCGGCGTCATCATCGACGGAAAGCGGGGCTTGGTGCTCACCAACGCCCACGTCATATTGGGTGCGACCCAGGTCACCGTGCGCCTCCTGGGCGGTCGAGAGTACCGGGCCAAGATGATGGGCGCCGATGCGGACATCGACCTGGCCGTGCTGCGCCTGGAGCTGCCGACGCCTCCCCCTGTGCTGCCCCAAATCCGCATGGGCAACTCGTCGGGGCTCATGATCGGCGAGTCGGTCATCGCCATCGGCAACCCATACGGCCTTGCGCACACCGTGACCACGGGCGTGGTCTCGGCCCTGAACCGCTCTGTGAGCACCGGCCAGGTGAGCATCACCGGGCTCATCCAGACCGATGCGTCCATCAACCCCGGCAGCTCCGGCGGACCGCTGTTGAACGCTCTGGGCCAAATGGTGGGCATCAACGCCGCAGTCTTCAACCGGGGGCAGGGCCTGAATTTCGCCATACCCGTAAACCGGGCCACAAGCATCCTGCGCGAGCTCATCGCCACGGGCATGGTGGCGCTGACCTTCCCCCCGTTTAGTATCCCAGCTATAAGTTTGTGACTCCGGCGAAGGA
>CAZXZF010000280.1:0-4015 GCA_964645095.1 uncultured Desulfocurvus sp.
GCGGTAGCGGCACCAGGCCTCGCGCACGGGCAAAAGGATGCCGCGCTCCTCGACCGTGCTGTAGCTCATGCCGCGCTCACGGATGAACAGCCCGCGCGAGCGCTCGAAGATGTGCAGGTATTCCGCATAGTAAAGTACGCCCATGGCGTCTGTTTCGCCATAGGAGACGCGGTGCGTGAGCCAGGCGTCGGGCTCGGGGAAGACCTTGGGGAGGTCCACCCTCAGGGCTCCAACCGGCGCTCAAGTTGGCGCAGTGTCCAGGCCAGCAGCTCGTGCCCGGACTCGATGACCAGCCCGGTGGAGCGCGCCTGGGCCTCGCTGAAGGCCGAAAGCCCGGAGGGCACGCAGCCGCTCAGCTTGCCGTCAGTCGGCTCGCAACCGGGGTGCCACAGCAGGAAGGGCACGGCGTCGGGCGTGTGGGTCTTTTCCGCGATGGGCGTGAAGTGGTCGCAGGTGATGACAAAGGCCACATCCTGCCCCCTGTCCTGCCCCTTGTCCTGTCCGGCAAGCGCCTGGCGCAGCGGGCCCACGATGCGCGCGTCGAAGCGGCTGATGGCCTCGGTCTTCTCCGCGGCGTTGCCCGCGTGGCCGCACTCGTCCGGGCCTTCCAGGTGCACGAAGGCGAAATCGCCGTGCTCCAGGAACTTGAGCGCCGCGTCCACCTTGCCCTGGTAGTTGGTGTCGATGAGCCCTGTGGCGCCGGGCACCTCGATGACCTCCATGCCTGCCGCGCGGCCCAGGCCCCGCACCAGGTCCACGGCGGAGATCACCGCACCAACGCGGCCAAAGGTCTCCTTGAAGCCGGGCAGGAGGAGCGGGCGGCCCTGGCCCCAGGGCCAGATGGAGTTGGCCTTGGTGCCGCGCGCGGTCTCGGCCAGGCGCTCCTCGGCCTGGAACAGCAGGTCCCACATGCGCGCGCAGCGCGAGAACTCGCGCAGGTCCGCGTGCAGGGACTTGCCCGTGATGTCGTGCGGCGGGCTGATCTTGAGGCCGGCCTCGTAATCCAGGGCGCCGTCCTTGTGCACCAGCAGATGCCGGTACTGCACGCCGGGATGAAACTGGAAGGTCTCGTCGCCCAGGCGCTCCTGCAGGTCGCGCACCAGGGGCTCGGAGGCTTCGGTGGTGATGTGCCCGGAAGAGTAGTCGAGCATCCGGCCCGAGGGGGAAAGCTCGCTCACGCTGACCAGGTTCAGGCGCCAGACCAGGTCGTCCGGGGCGAGCCTGAGCCCCTGGGCGGCGGCCTCGATGGGCCCGCGCCCGGTGTGGTGGAGCGCCGGGTTGAAGCCCAAAAGCGACATGTTGGCCACGTCCGAGCCCGGCGGCATGCCCTGGGGGATGGTCTGGCACACGCCGACCTCGCCTGTGGCGGCCAGCGCGTCCATGTTCGGGGTAACGGCGGCCTCCAGGCAGGTCTTGTTGCCGGGCATCTCGCCCGGCCAGCCGCCCATGCCGTCGGCGATGAGAAAAAGGAGTTTCATGCGTTGCACGCTTGCCCGCGTTAGAGGATGGGGAAGTGCACCGTGGGCCGCACGGTGAAGGTCGAGGCGTCGATCTCGCGGATGGTCTCGGCCACGGCCGCTGCGCGCGCGTTGTGCGTCAGGAAGACGATGGGCACGTCCGTGCCGGACATGTCGCCCTTTTGCACGGCCTGGGCGATGGAGATGCCGTGCGCGGCCATGGCGTGGGCGATGGCCGCCATGACGCCTGGGCGGTCGGCCACGGAGAAGCGGAAGTAGTGCATGGACACGGCCTCAATCGAGGGCAGGATGTCGGCCTCAGGCAGAGCTTTGTTGTCTGGATTGCCGGCGCCAAAGCCGGTGTTGTCGAAGCGCCAGCCAGGAACGGCCAGGCCCCGGCACAGGGCCATGATGTCGGCCATGACCGCGCTGCCTGTGGGCAGGTCGCCCGCGCCCTGGCCGTGCAGCATGATCGGGCCCACGGCGTTGCCTTCCACGCGCACGGCGTTGAAGTTGCCGCCCACCCGGGCCAGCAGGAAGGTGTACTTGACCAGCGTGGGCTGCACGCTGGCCTCGATGCGGCCGTCGACCTCGCGGGCCTGGGCCAGGAGCTTGATGCGGTAGCCGAACTCGCGGGCGAATTCGATGTCCAGTTGCGTGACCTGGGTGATGCCGCGCACGGGCACGCTCGAGAGCGGGAAGTCGCGGCCATAGGCCAGGCGGATGAGCACCACGAGCTTGTGGGCCGTGTCCAGGCCCTCGATGTCGTAGGTCGGGTCGGCCTCGGCATAGCCCAGGTCCTGGGCCTGCTTCAGCGCCGTGGCGAAGTCCAGGTGGCTGGTGGTCATTTCAGACAGGATGTAGTTGGCCGTGCCGTTCAGGATGCCGACCAGGCGCTCGATGCGGTTGGCCCCGAGGGACTCGCGCAGGGTCTGGACAATGGGGATGCCCCCGGCCACGCTGGCCTCGTAGAACAGGCCCAGGCCCTTTGAGGCGGCCAGGGCGGAGAGCTCCGGCCCGTGCAGCGCCAGCAGGTGCTTGTTGGCCGTGACCACGTGCTTGCCAGCCTCAAGGGCGCGGGTGATGAGGCTCCTGGCCGTGTCGATGCCGCCCATGAGCTCCACCACCACGTCGATGCCCGGATCATTCACCAGGTCGTCGGGGCTTACGGTGAAGCGCACTTCCGGACCCAGGTCCACGGCGCGCTTCCTGGCCAGATCGCGCACCAGCACGGTCTTGACGGCAATGTCGCGCCCGGTGCGCGCGCGGATGATCTCGCCGTTCTCTTGCAGGATCTTGGCGAGTCCAGAGCCGACCGTGCCGAATCCGGCGAGTCCGAGGCGCAGCGTTTCCATCGAGTCTCCCTATTTGCCGAAGAACTTCTTGAGGTTGCGCGTGGCCTGGTTGATGCGGTGGCGGTTTTCCACCAGGGCGAAGCGCACGTGGTCGTCGCCGTAGTTGCCGAAGCCCAGGCCCGGGCTTACCGCCACCTCGGCCTCGCGCAGCAGCAGCTTGGAGAACTCCACGCTGCCCATGGCCTTGAACTCGTCGGGGATCTCGGCCCAGACGAACATGGTCGCCTTGGGCGGCGGCACCATCCAGCCCGCGCGGTGCAGGCCCTCGATGAGCGCGTCGCGGCGGTCCTGGTGCACGTCCATGATCTCGCGCACGCACTCCTGCGGGCCGTTGAGCGCCGTGCAGGCCGCGATCTGGATGGGCTGGAAGATGCCGTAGTCCAGGTAGCTCTTGATGCGCGTGAGCGCCTGGACCATGTCGCGGTTGCCCACGCAGAAGCCCACGCGCCAGCCGGCCATGGAGTAGCTCTTGGTCAGCGAGAAGAACTCCACGGCCACGTCCTTGGCGCCCTTGGCCTGCATGAAGCTCGGGGCCACGTAGCCGTCGTAGGTGAAGTCCGCGTAGGCCAGGTCGTGGATGATGTACATCCCGTGTTCCTTGGCGAAGTCCACGATCTTCTGGAAATATTCCACGTCCGCGCAGATGGTGGTCGGGTTGTGCGGGTAGTTGATGACCAGCAGCTTGGGCTTGGGCCAGGTCTGCTTCACGGCGATCTGGAGGTCCTCCAGGAAGTCGCGGTCCTTGCCCATGGGGATGCGGCGCACGTCGGCCCCGGCGATGATGGCGGCATACGGGTGGATGGGATAGGCCGGATCCGGCGCGAAGACCACGTCGCCGGGGGAGAGCATGACCAGCGCCAGGTGCGCCAGGCCTTCCTTGGCGCCCATGGTCACGACGACCTCCTGGTCGTGGTCCAGCTCCACGCCGAAGCGGCGCAAATACCAGTTGGCGATGGCCAGGCGCAGGCCCTTGATGCCCTTGGAGGCGCTGTAGCGGTGGTTGCCGGACTTCTGCACCGCCTCGATGAGCTTCTCGACGATGTGCGGCGGGGTGGGCAGGTCCGGGTTGCCCATGCCCAGGTCGATGATGTCCGCGCCCTGGTGGCGCATCTGCATCTTCAGTTCGTTGACCTGGGCGAAAACATACGGCGGCAGGCGGTGGACTCTGGGAAATTGCTGCATTGCGCGCTCCTTGGCTCCCCG
>CAZXZF010000281.1:0-3985 GCA_964645095.1 uncultured Desulfocurvus sp.
CGCACGGAATACGAGCTCAAGGTCCAGCAGGTGCGCGAGATGTCCGCCAACCTGTCCACGGCAAAGCTCGGGGCGCGTACAGACGAGATCGCGGCCGCCCAGGCCGAGGTGGAGGCCGCCAAGTCCCGCGTGGAGCAGGCCGCCTGGACCCTGGCCCAGAAATCCCAGGCCGCGCCCGCAGCCGCGCTCGTCTTCGACACCCTCTACTCCCAGGGCGAATGGGTGCCTGCGGGCAGGCCCGTGGCCGTGCTCCTGCCGCCGGAGAACATCAAGGTGCGCTTCTTTGTGCCCGAGGAAAAGGTCGGCAGCATCCGGGTGGGCCAGGAGGCCCAGGTGCGCTTCGACGGCGGCGCGCGCGGCGCTGCGGGCGACGTGCCGGTGCGCGTCAGCTACGTCTCGGCCCAGGCCGAGTACACCCCGCCCATCCTCTACTCCAGCGACAACCGCGCCAAGCTGGTCTTCCTGGTGGAGGCCCGGCCCGCGCCGGAACAGGCCTCGGCCCTGCACCCCGGCCAGCCCGTGGACGTGCGGATCGACATGCGCCTGACCCTCAGTCCGGCGAAGTAGCCGCATGGACGCGGACACGGACAACCGCATCGGCACCGGCGCCGACAGCAGCCCCGACGCCAGCCCCATCGCCAGTGACAACGCCAGCGACTACGCCATCGACGTCTCCGGCCTGACCAAGAGCTTCGGCGGCAAGGTCGTGGTCAACGGCCTGTCCATGCGCGTGCGCCGCGGCGAGATTTACGGCTTCCTCGGCCCCAACGGCTCGGGCAAGACCACCTTCATCCGCATGCTCTGCGGCCTGCTCAAGCCCGACTCCGGCACAGGCCAGTGCCTGGGCTATGACGTGCTGACCCAGGCCGACGAGATCAAGCCCCATGTGGGTTACATGGCCCAGCGCTTCAGCCTGTACGAGGACCTCACCGTGCGCGAGAACCTGGACTTCACGGCGCGCATGTACGGCCTGGCCGACCGCGCCGAAGCCGTGCAGGCCTGTCTGGAACGCATGGGCCTGACGCGCTTCGAGAACCAGCTCGCAGGCAGCCTGTCCGGCGGCTGGAAGCAGCGCCTGGCGCTCTCGGCCTGCACCCTGCACGGGCCGAAGCTGCTGCTGCTCGACGAGCCCACCGCAGGCGTGGACCCTGGCGCGCGGCGCGACTTTTGGGACGAGGTGCACAAGCTGGCCAGCCAGGGCGTCACCGCGCTCATCAGCACGCACTACATGGACGAGGCCGAGCGCTGCCACCGCCTGGCCTACATCGCCTACGGCGACCTGCTGGCCCAGGACACGCTGGAGGGCATCGTGGACCACGCCGGGCTCATCACCTGGAGCGTGACCGGGCCAAACCTGCCGGAGCTGACCGAGGCCCTGCGCGGGCTTCCCGGCGTGGACCAGGTGGTGGCCTTTGGCAACAGCCTGCACGTCAGCGGCCAGGACCGCGAGGCGCTGGAGGCGGCGCTCACCCCGTTCCAGGCAGGGACAAAACAGGCCGAAGGCCTCGAATGGAGGGTCATCCGCACCAGCCTGGAGGAGGTCTTCATCCACCTCATGCGCGGCCAGCAGGCCAGGCAGAACGGAAAAATTTCCGGCCAGGACGTTCAGACGGGCAGCCAGGCCCAGCAGGCCAGCCAGGCCAGCCAGGACGGACGGTCATGAACACGGAAATGGGCGCGGGCATGGACGCGGGCATGGGCGCGGACAACGTCTTCTGCTTCCGGCGCTTCGCGGCCATGGTCTACAAGGAGTTCATCCAGATGCGCCGCGACCGGGTGACCTTTGCCATGATGATCGGCATCCCGCTCATGCAGCTCATCCTCTTCGGCTACGCCATCAACTCCGACCCGCGCCATCTGCCCACGGCCGTGCTCGCAGGCGACAACTCCGCGTACGCGCGCTCCATCGTGGCCGGCATGCAGACCAGCACCTACTTCCAGGTCACCGAGCATCTGAACAGCCGCGCCCAGGCCGACAGCGCGCTGAAAGAGGGCCGCGTGCAGTTCGTGCTGACCATCCCCGAGGACTTCTCCCGGCGGCTCTTGCGCGGGGAGCAGCCGGTGCTGCTGCTGGAGGCCGACGCCACGGACCCGGCAGCCACCAGCGGGGCGCTGGCCGCCATGCGCGAGGTGGTCAGCCAGGTGCTGGCGCGCGACCTGCCCGCGTCCAGCGGCTACGCGCCGACGCCGTTGCCCGTGACCCTGCGCGTGCACGCCGAGTACAACCCCGAGGCCGTGACCCAGTACAACATCGTGCCCGGCCTCATGGGCGTGATCCTGACCCTGACCCTGACCATGATCACCTCGCTCGCCATCACCCGCGAGCGCGAGCGCGGCACCATGGAGAACCTGCTGTCCACGCCGGTGCGGCCGCTGGAGGTCATGCTCGGCAAGATCGTCCCGTATATCCTGGTGGGCTACATCCAGATGACGCTGATCGTCCTGGCGGCGCGGTTTTTGTTCGGGGTGCCCCTGCGCGGCAGCATCCTTGCGGTGTTCGTGCTGTCCCTCGTGTTCATCGCGGCCAATTTGAGCGTCGGGGTGACGCTCTCGACCATCGCCAAGAACCAGCTGCAGGCAGTGCAGATGTCGGTCTTCTTCTTCCTGCCGTCGCTGCTGCTGTCCGGGTTCATGTTCCCCTTCCGGGGCATGCCGGGCTGGGCCCAGACCATCGGCTCGGTGCTGCCGCTGACGCACTATTTGCGGCTGGTGCGCGGCATCCTGCTCAAGGGCAACGGGCCGCTGGAATCGCTGACCCACGTCTGGCCCATCGCGCTGTTCCTGGTGGCGGTCATTTCCGTGGGCATGCGGCGCTACCGGAAGACGCTGGACTAGTCGAACTCCACCATCCTGTACGCCTGCGTCCGCAGGTCCGGGCTCCACAGGATCGGGGCCGGAGGCGGCTCGCTCCTGGAGCGCAGGGTCACGCCCCAGGCAGGCTTCACAATCTCCGACCGGCCCGCATCGTTGACGACATACACGCCCTTGCCCGAGATGAGCATCACGCTGATCGCATCGGCCGTGATGAACCCGCCCCAGAAGTCCGTGCCGCGTATGCCGATGACGCCAAGCGGGGTGCTGACCTCGAAGGGTCCGCCGCGCAGGGCGGACAGCTCGCCCGTGACCAGGCGGAAGGCGCCCTTGGTCAGCTTGAGCAGCACCGCGCCAGCGCCCTGCTGGCGGCCCAGGTCATAGCGTTCGAGCACGAACTCCGTTTCCGCGCCAAGGGTCAGCCTGGTCTCGTCGAGCATGGTCAGCTCCAGGCGCGAGCCCACCGTTGTCAGCAGGGTGTCCTCGCGCTTGACCGACGAGTTCAGGGCCAGCGGGCGCAGCTCCCCGCCCTGCCGGGCAAAGGCCGAGCCCTGGACCCGGCTCACGTGGCCCAGGTTGTCCCCGCCAGCGGCCAGGGCCTGGGGCACGAGATCGGCCAAGGGCACGAGGACCAGCGCCAGGAACACCCCGGCCAGAGTCAGCGGGAACAGCAGGGTCTTGAGCACAGCCTTGAGCGTTTCCATGTACACTCCCCTTTGCAGCCTGCGGGCGCAGGTCAACCATGTTGTACGTATACCCAGGCCCGGCCTGTTTGTCGACCTGCGCGGCCAGGCCGGCACTTGCCCAGCCCTGCACTTGCCCAGACCGGCCCGCCAGGGTAGGGATGGAGCATCGGCATCCTCAAGCGCGGGAGACGTAATGGCTGGAAAAATGGACAGGCAGGCGGCGGACAAGCAGGCGGGCAGGCAGGCGGGCAGGCAGGCGGGCAGGCAGGCGGGCGACAAGCAGCTCTGCATCCACGGGCACTTCTACCAGCCCCCCAGGGAAGACCCCTGGATGGACACCATCTTCCCCGAGGGCAGCGCCGCCCCGGCCAGGCACTGGAACGAGCGCATCTGCGCAGAGAGCTACGCCCCGCTGGCCTGGGCCCGGCGCCTTGACGGTGAGGGCCGCATCATCGAGATCGTCAACTGCTACGAGTGGATGAGCTTCA
>CAZXZF010000282.1:0-3980 GCA_964645095.1 uncultured Desulfocurvus sp.
AAAGCGCGTGGGTGGCGGCGTGGCGCAGCTTGTCGATGTCGTCGTTGATGCTGGAATCTTTCTCGATGTAGGTGTCCGAGTGCGGCAGGTAGGCTTCAGGCTGGTAGTAGTCGTAATAGCTGACGAAATATTCCACGGCATTGTGCGGGAACAGGCCCTTGAACTCGTTGAAGAGCTGGGCGGCCAGGGTCTTGTTGGGCGCAAGCACCAGGGCGGGCCGGTTCAAACCGGCCACGAGGTTGGCCACGGTGAAGGTCTTGCCCGAGCCGGTGACGCCGAGCAGCACCTGGTGGCGCACCCCGGCGCGCAGGTTGGCGGAAAGCTCCTCGATGGCCTGGGGCTGGTCGCCCTGGGGCGTAAAGTCGCTCACGATCTCAAAAGGCCTGGTCATCGTCACCGCCCTGCCGCCCCCCTTGAATACGGAGGGCAAACCAACTACATTGAAACAACTTCAGACCCCGGAGGCCCACGTGGATATCCAGATCATCCCAGCTGGCATAGACCTGCCCATTGACCGCGCCCTTGCGCTGAGCATGACCATCAAGAGCTTCAAAGGCCGCCGCGACGTGGAGGTGCATCTCTTCCGCCACACCTGGGACCCAGAGGAAGAGCAGGCCATCGACTGGGACCTGCTCCTCGCCGCCCGGGGCATGTCCGAGGCCGAGGAAGCCGCGGGCAGCCGCCGGGTCATCCTGGAAGCCCTCACAGCGGACGAGCGCGACCGCATCGTGGACTACCTGAAGGAGCACTATGCAGAGAGGCTCACGGCCATCATTTCGATGCCCATCCCCTTCCCGGTGCCCATCGGGTTGGTGGCCCTCTCGGACATGAGCGAAGGCAAGACCATCGGCTTCATCCACTTCGAGCGCATCCCGCACTTCGGCCTGGGCATCGCCTTGCGCGGCTTCTACGACCTGGGGCAGCACCCGCCCATCGTCGAGACCGAGGGCGACCAGCACTAGCGCGCCCCGCCCGCCCCGGCTGCCGCGAACCGTTTGAGGCCGGGCAGGATTTGGCCTGGAAAACCGCGACTCCGTGCCGCGCCCGGACGCCGGAAGGCAACGCCTTTGGCCCGGCTCGCCTGCCCTGGCAGAGCAACGTGCAAGCCTGCGCCCTCCTGGCACCCTAACAGCCACACAGACGGGAGAAAAGCGGAAAATGCCCCTGGAAATCGAGGTCAAATTCCTGGACGCGGACCACGCCGCCCTGCGCGAGCGCCTGGCCGCACTGGACGCGCAGTACGTGGGCCGCTGGTTCGAGGCCAACATCGTGTTCGATGACGCCCTGCGCAGCCTGAAGGCCGCGGGCACCCTGCTGCGCCTGCGCGAAAGATCCGGGCGCGTGGTCCTGACCCTCAAGCGCGCCGTTGGCGACACGGCCCCGGCCAGCGCTACGGTCAACGCCAAGGTCAACGCCAAGGTCAACGCCAAGATCTATGACGAGACCGAGACCGACGTGGCCGACGCGTCGGGCATGCGCGCGATCCTGGCCGGGCTGGGCTTCAACCCCGCCCTGCGCTACGAGAAGATCCGCGAGACATGGACGCTGCTCGGCTGCGAGGTCTGCCTGGACACCCTGCCCTTCGGGGATTTTGTGGAAATCGAGGGCAGCGGTGAGGACATCAGCGCCTGCGCAAAAACCCTGGCTCTGCCACAGGACAGGGCCTCCACCGCCACCTACCACGACCTGAACCGCCAGGCCCGCGAAGCCGTCGGCGCGGCACCCGACGAATCCTTTGTCTTTGGCGCCGCCGTCAAAGCCTGCCTCCTGGCGGAACTCGCTACAGATTTGTTTGCGCCTGCCCCCCTCGACAGGCGGCCCCGGAGTGCCTAATATGCCCAGCATGGAAACGTGTCAGCATATCCAGAGCGATATCCGGAGCGATCAGGCATGAGCGAACAGGCATGAGCGAACAAATTGGCACCCGCTTCGCGCCGGGGCTCTTCGACGAGAGCGAGACCAGGGAGCCCCGGCGCTTCAAGGTGCTGCTGCACAACGACGACTACACCAGCATGGAGTTCGTTGTGCACGTGCTGCGCGGGGTCTTCCAGAAGCCCGAACATGAGGCCATGCGCATCATGCTGGCCGTGCACCAGCAGGGCCTGGGCGAATGCGGCGTCTATACTGCCGAGGTGGCGGAAACAAAGGTGGACACGGTCCACGCCATGGCCAAGGCCGCAGGCTTCCCCCTGCGCGCCAGCATGGAGGAGGTCTAAGCCCATGTTGAGCAAAGGACTGGAAGCCGTCCTGACCAGTGCATTCCATGAGGTGCGCAAGCGCAGGCACGAATACCTGACCCTGGAGCACCTGCTCTTCGCCATGACCAGCGAGGCCGCCAGCTCGGACATCCTCGACGCCTGCGGCGCGGATGTGGACAGGCTGCGCACCCAGCTCGAAGGCTTCTTCAGCGAGCACATGGACCCCCTGCCCCCGGATTCCGAGAGCGAGGTGGTGCAGACCTTGAGCGTGCGCCGGGTCATGCAGCGCGCCGTGTGGCAAAAGCAGTCCTCGGGCAAGGAACTCGTCGAGGTGGGCGACGTCATCGCCGCCATGTTCGAGGAGGAGGACTCCTTTGCCGTATTTTTCCTCACCGGGCACGGGATCACGCGCCTGGACGTGCTGGAATACATCTCCCACGGCCTGCCCCACGAAGCTGGACCAGCCGAGGATGAGGGCCAGGGGCGCCCCGGCGGCAAGCCCGAACACACGCAGCGCAAGAACCCGCTGGAGGAGTTCACCCGCGACCTGACGGCCAAGGCCAGGGAGGGCGGCATCGACCCGCTCATCGGACGCGCGGCGGAGCTGGAGCGCACCATCCAGGTGCTGGCGCGCAGGCGCAAGAACAACCCCATCCTGGTGGGCGACCCCGGCGTGGGCAAGACCGCCCTGGCCGAGGGCCTGGCCCTGCACATCGCCCAGGGCCGCGTGCCCGAGCAGTTCGCCGAGTCCCAGGTCTTTGCCCTGGACATGGGCGCGCTTCTGGCCGGCACCAAGTACCGGGGCGACTTCGAGGCCCGGCTCAAGGGCGTGCTGGCGGAGCTGAAAAACATCCCGAACGCCATCCTCTTCGTGGACGAGATCCACACCATCGTGGGCGCGGGCGCGGTCTCCGGCGGCAGCCTGGACGCCTCGAACATCCTCAAGCCCTTCCTGGCCTCGGGCGAGATCCGCTGCATCGGCTCCACCACCTTTGAGGAGTACCGCACCCATTTCGAGAAGGACCGCGCCCTTTCCCGCCGCTTCCAGAAGATCGACATCCTGGAGCCCAGCGTGGAGGAGACCATCGAGATCTTGAAGGGCCTCAAGCCCTACTACGAAGAGTTCCACGGCGTGACCTACACGCCCCCGGCCATCAAGTCCGCGGCCCAGCTGTCCGCGCGCTACATCACCGAGCGCTTCCTGCCGGACAAGGCCATCGACGTGCTGGACGAGGCCGGGGCCCAGTTCAAGCTCTCGGCCAGCACAGCCAGCGCAAAAATCAGCGGCAAGGACAGCGGCAAGGACGGGCGCAAGGCCAGCCCCAAGGACGGGCGCATCACGGCCCAGGACGTGGAGCGGGTCATCGCCCGCATGGCCCGGATTCCGGCCAAGCGCCTGTCCGGCACGGACAAGGACCGCCTGCGCGACCTGGAGGACGAGATCAAGCGAGCCGTGTACGGCCAGGACCAGGCCGTGACCGTGCTGGCCAAGGCCATCCGGCGCTCGCGCGCGGGCATGAAGCAGCCGGGCCGCCCCCTGGGGGCCTTTCTGCTCACCGGCCCCACCGGCGTGGGCAAGACCGAGCTGGCGCGCCAGCTGGCCCAGGTCATGGGCGTGCAGTTCCTGCGCTACGACATGAGCGAATATATGGAAAAGCATGCGGTGAGCCGCCTCATCGGCGCGCCTCCGGGGTACGTGGGCTTTGACCAGGGCGGCCTCTTGACCGAGGCCGTGCGCAAGAGCCCGCACTGCGTGGTGCTCTTCGACGAGATCGAGAAGGC
>CAZXZF010000283.1:0-709 GCA_964645095.1 uncultured Desulfocurvus sp.
CATCGGCCTTACAAGCCGGAGGTCACAGGTTCGAGCCCTGTTCCGCCTACCACGGTCTCATACAGTGCGGAGCGGTAGTTAAGTTGGTTATAACGCCGGCCTGTCACGTCGGAGGGCGCGAGTTCAAGTCTCGTCCGCTCCGCCAGCACTGTCCAGGGCCGAACTCGCAAGGGTTCGGCCCTTTTTTGTTTTTTGTGGGCCGAAACATGCTGTGGTTGTTTGCGGCAACAACAGCAAAACCAAAACGGGCTCGGTGCGCATTGTTTTCTGCGCTTCCTTCTGCGGAGGACTCTCCGGAGACCTTGGGGGGAGAGCAGTCGAAACGCGCTCTCGCCTCATGTGTCGTCCGGCTAGTCCAGAATAAAAGGATTGAGGAGAAGCCTTTCCTCGCGCAACAGCAACAGCTTCAACTCCTGTAGTCGGGTCAAGTCGCGGCGCGCGGTCTTCTCGCTCACGGCCCGGTACAACGGAGTGAGGAGGGGATCGAGGAACATTTCCTTGAGGATGACGGTCTTGCCCGGATGGTGCAGGAGCACATGCAGCAGATCATGCTGGCGGCGGGTGATGGTCCTGTCTTCCATGTAGGCAGCATAGAGATGCCGCAGCGCAAGAATGCGTATGTGCCAGTGGATGCGATCCTGGATGTCTCCGACAGAAAGCAGCAGTACACGCATGAAGAACTTGAGAAATGCTGTCACGCTGTGATCTG
>CAZXZF010000283.1:719-3964 GCA_964645095.1 uncultured Desulfocurvus sp.
AGTAATCGTCCATTTTTTCGTAATAATGGTTTGACATGATTACAGGCACATACCTGTAGCCGTTTTGAATCAGGATGACCGCCTCCAAAAGTCTTGCTGTACGCCCGTTGCCGTCGCCAAACGGGTGGATAAGGCCCAGGTGATAGTGGGCCAAGGCCGCACGCAACAAAGGCCCTTCCCTCAGTACCTCTTCAGAATTGATCCAGCCCACAAAGGCGGCCATGAGTTGCTGGATGTCCGCCAGAATCTTCGGCGGTACATACTCACCTCCGTGCTCCAGGTTGCCTACCTTCACAAGACCATTGCGGTACTGGCCGGGCGAATGGTCTTGGTGGGCTATGTCGGCAGTGATGATTCGATTGATGTCCTGGATCAATGCTTCGGTCACCAGGAAAGGCCCTCCGGCCTTGTTTGCGGGGGGTCTTGCAAACTGCTTGTAAGCCTTGCCCAGGTTCACGATCTCCTGCTCTGCGCGTTCGCGTAGGCGTTTCCCGCCGGGCTCGGCGAGAATTTCCCCCACACGTTCCTCGGAGAGGGGGTTGCCTTCAATGGCCGCCGTGCCGAAGATGGACCTCCGGATGAGATCGGTGTCGAGTTGCGCCGCCAGGCTTGGCAGGATGGGCAGCGTGGCCAGGGCTTGGAACAGGCTCTCGAAACGCACGAGGTCTTCGCCCACGTCCTCGCGATGGTATTTTCTACTGAAGGCGACCTTGCCGGACTTGAAGGTCATGACCTTGGTTACCAGGGTGTTGTCCGCAGCCTTGTCCGTCATAATGTCCACCAGAATGTCCCTAATTGTGTCTCTGATTTTGTCCCTGTCAACATGATGAACTACTTTACTCTTTGAGTTAGTCTAGATTAATCGTGTCCCAAAAAATGTCAACACTTCTGTCCCGGAAAATGGCCGCTCGTTTGACCGGAGGCAAGGGCGGCGAACGGGGTGGCGTTAGGCGTCGGGCGAGGAGAAAGGGCGGGGGCGAGGGGCGCGCTTACTGCTTGAGGAACCGCGTCAGCGCGGCCTCCAGGTTGCCCAGGGGCACGAGGGTGTCCAGGCAGGGGCCGTTGGGCCGCTCGTTCAAGACGCCGAAGACCGGCAGCGGGTAGGTGTCCTGGATGCCGCTGGACAGGTCGCGGTAGCAGGCCACGGCGATGATGACCTTGGGCCGTTTCTCGACCACAATGCGCCGGGCGATGGTGCCGCCCGTGGCCACGGCCAGATGCACGCCGTAGCGGTCGCGCAGCTCCAGCAGGCCGGTGATGGGGCACTTGCCGCAGCGCTTGCAGTTGTCGATGTCGTAGGTGAGGCGCATGTCGCAGCGGCTGTTCTGCAGGCAGTGCGGCATGAGCAGCAGGATGCGCGACGGGTCGAAGCGCCCCAGCTCGCGCAGCACCAGCTCGTTGTTGACCTTGATGAAGGAGGTGTGGATGTCCTCCTTGGAGAAGCCGAGCATGCGGCCAAGCAGGCTCATGAACGGCAGCAGCAGCTTCACCGTGACCCCGCGCACGCGCCGGGCCAGGGGCAGGGGCCAAGGCAGGACGACGCTCAGGAGCAGGCCCAGGCTGGCCCAGAGCACCAGCACGAAGAGCGTGCCCAGGATGAGGCCCAGCACCCACGGCGCGGACGGGTGGATATTTTTCAGGCCCACGTAGGGCACCGCCCAGAGCAGCGCCAGAAGCGCGCAGACAAGCAGGCAGGTCCCGGCGATGAGGCCGATGAACAGGCGCTTGCGCGAGGTTCCCTGCGTGGCGGTATCCATGTGGCGTTCCAGGCGCTAGCCCTGGCAGACGGTCTTGAGGTAGCCGCAGGCAAAGGCCGTGGCGTCCTGGGGCTTCTTGCCCTGGGGCGTCACGCGCGGGGTCAGGTAGGCCTTGTCCGCGCAGGCGATGGCCAAATACTTGCCGTCCTGCCCGTCCACAACGCCCAGGATGGCGCCCGGAGCGGTTCCGGCGGGGATGTCCTCGCCGATCCGGCCCGGCTCGATGGCCAGGGGGAGCGCCTTGCCATTGGGCATGGTCCAGTCGAAATACGCGCCCGGCCAGGGGTGCATGGCCCGGATGTGGTTGTGCAGCTCCCGCGCCCCGCGGCGCCAGTCGATGCGGCCCTCGTCCTTGCACAGCTTGGGCGCGTAGACCACGCGGCTCTCGTCCTGGGGCAGGTTCAGCAGGCGGCCCTGGGGCAGGCGGGTCAGGGCCTCGATGAGCGCGTCGGCGCCCATGGCGGCCAGCTCGTCGTGCAGGGTGCCCGCATGGTCGCTGTCGGCGATGCGCAGGGCGCGCTGCAGGAGGATCGGTCCGGCGTCCAGGCCCAGGACCATGCGCATGATGGTGATGCCCGTGGCCTGGTCCCCGGCCTGGATGGCCCGCTGGATGGGCGCGGCCCCGCGCCAGCGCGGCAGCAGCGAAGCGTGGACGTTGATGGGCATGAGCTTCGCCGCGTCGAGCACATTTTGGGGAAGGATGAGCCCGTAGGCCGCCACCACCAGCACGTCGGGCGCAAGCGCGGCCAGGGCGGCCACCTCGGCCGGGTCCTTGAAATTGAGCGGCTGGCGCACGGGGATGCCCGCTGCCAGGGCGGCCTGCTTCACCGGCGAGGGCTTCAGCTCGCGGCCGCGGCCGCTGGGG
Organism: uncultured Desulfocurvus sp.; assembly: GCA_964645095.1. GTDB lineage: Bacteria > Desulfobacterota > Desulfovibrionia > Desulfovibrionales > Desulfovibrionaceae > Humidesulfovibrio. The sequence continues at coordinate 3,342 of CAZXZF010000283.1, forward strand.
CGGTCGGGCTGGGTGTAGGCGGCCAGCACCTGCGCGCCGGGCCAGGCCAAGAGCGCGCGCAGGGACGCCGCCGCGAAGTCCGGCGTGCCCATGAAGACCACACGCAAAGGCGGGCTCGGGTAGTCGTCCAGGCGCGGGTCGCGGCCCTGGGGGCCCCAGGACTCCTCTTCCGCGCCGCCGTTTGGCGCTAGTCCTTCAGCCATTTCTTGACCTTGGTGTCGTACATGGTGCGCTTGAGGCGGCTGGCGTGGTTCACCAGGGTCTTGCCCTCCAGGTGGTCGCACTCGTGCTGCAGGATCACGGCCAAGAGCCCCTCGGCCTTCATCTCAACGTCCTCGCCCTTCTCGTTCCTGGCGCGCAGGGTCAGGCTCTCGGCGCGTTTGACGATGCAGGTGAAGGTCGGAAGGCTCAGGCAGGACTCCTCGGACTCCTTGCTGCCCGCGAGGTCCGAGAGCACCGGGTTCAGGAAGACCATGGGCTTGGCGCGCTCCTTGGGGCCGGTCTCGTCGATGGTGATGAGCCGGAGGCTTTTGCCCACCTGGGGCGCGGCCAGGCCCACGCCGTCGCTCTCGTACATGGTCTGGATCATGTCCTCGATGAGCTGGGCGATTTCCGGCGTGATC
>CAZXZF010000284.1:0-3957 GCA_964645095.1 uncultured Desulfocurvus sp.
GGCCGCTGGTGCACGCCCACGCGGAGGAAGCCATCGGGCGCATGCCCGAGCGCTAGCCAAGCAGATCGGCCTGGCCGGGTGATTCACACCGTGAATGCGGAGGTTCAGCATGCCCACACCCGACCTGCTCCATGCCTTCGAATTCCTGGCTTTGGGTTTCGCCACTGGCGCTTACGGCACCCTAATCGGCGCGGGCGGGGGCTTTGTGCTCATGCCCGTCTTGCTGTTGCTCTACCCCGACGACAGCCCCGCCCTGCTGACGAGCATCTCGCTGGCGGTGGTGTTCGTTAACGCGGCTTCGGGCACAGAAGCCTACACGGTGATGCGCAGGGTGGACTTCAAAACCGGCGTGGTATTCGCCCTGGCCGCCGTCCCCGGGGCCATGCTCGGCGCAGTGAGCACCACCTTCCTGCCCCGTCGAACGTTCGATATTATCTTCGGCCTCGTGCTCCTGGCTGGAGCGATCTTCCTGCTCCTGCGCAAGCCAGCCCCCAGGCATGCCCCGACGCAGTCGGCAGAAGGGCTGACGACCCGGCGCATCGTCGACCGTTTCGGGGGAGTCTATGAATACTCTTTCTCCATGAAAACAGGTGCCTCCTTGAGCGTCTTCGTCGGCTTCCTTTCCAGCTTCCTGGGCATCGGCGGCGGCATCATCCATGTCCCGGCCATGGTCTACCTCCTGGGATTCCCGATCCATATCGCCACAGCCACCTCACACTTCGTACTGGCGATCATGGCCATGGCCGGAACAACAATGCACATCCTCAGCGGGGAGTTTCTCCACGGGGTGCACCGGACGATCTACCTCGCGCTCGGGGTGCTCGTCGGCGCCCAGGTCGGGGCGCATCTCTCCAACCACGTCCGAGGCTCACTGATCATCCGCAGCCTGGCGCTGGCGCTGGTGTTCATCGGCCTGCGTATCCTCTACACCGGAGTCATGGGCTAGTCGGCGTCCCCGGGCACACACGAATTGCCGCAGAACCTGCCGCGCCGACAAGAAAGCCCCCCGGCTTCTGCCAGGGGGCCTTTTGTTTCGTCTGTACGTGGGGGGGGAACCGGGAGCGCTATTCGGTCTCCAGCTCCTGCACCAGGCCAAGCAGAATCTGGGCCTGGTCCACCAGGCCGCTCACTGCCTCCACGGCCTCGCTCATGGCCTCGGCGGTCTCCGAGGCGATGCGGTTGATGTCGTCCAGCGAGCGGCTGATCTCGTCGCTGGCCGAGGACTGCTGGCCGCTGGCCGCGGCGATGGCGCGCACCTGGTCCGAGGACCGCTCGACAAAGGACACGATGCCGGTCAGGGCCTCGCCGGAGTTCTTGGCCAGGCCCGTGGCCTCCTCGATGCGCACCACGGCCTGATCCACGTTGGTGATGTTCTCCCGGGTGCCCTTCTGGATGTCGCTGATGGCCTGGGCCACCTCCTTGGTGGCGGTCATGGTCTTCTCGGCCAGCTTGCGCACCTCGTCGGCCACCACGGCGAAGCCGCGGCCCGCGTCGCCCGCGCGCGCGGCCTCGATGGCGGCGTTCAGGGCCAGCAGGTTGGTCTGGTCGGCGATGTCGTTGATGACGCCCATGACCTGGCCGATGCCGTCGGCCTGCTTGCCCAGCAGGCCCATGTTGGTCTTGAGCCCCTGGGCCTGCTCATACACGGCCTGGATGGCCAGGACCACCTTGTTGACCACGCCCGCGCCGTCCTGGGCCTTGAGCTTGGCCTGGTCGGCGGCCTCGGCCGCCTGGCCCGCGTTGCTGGCCACGGCCAGCACCGTGGCGTTCATCTCCTCCATGGCCGTGGCGGTCTCGCCCAGGCGGTCCTTCTGCAGGTCCGAGCCCCGGCGCGAAGAATCAATGCGCGAAGAGATGTCGCGGCTGACGTCGTTCATGGTCTGGGATATGCCGCGCAGCCTGCCCGCGGCCTGGAGCAGGCCCTCCCTGGTGGCCTGGGCGGCGTGGGCCTTGGCGGCCTCGGCCTCGCCAATGGCCGTTTGCGCCAGCTGGGTCTCCTGCTCGGCCAGCTTGCAGCTGTTCTCCACCTCGCGGATCTTGTCGCGCATGGTGCCGACCATGGACTCAATGGAGCTTTGGAGCATGCCCATCTCACCGTGGAAGCGCTCGCTGGCCCTGGTTTCCAGGTCGCCTGCGGCGACCCTGTTGGCCATGCCGGCAAGCTGGGTGATGGGCCGCGAGATGAGGCGCACCAGGACGTACACCAGCAGGCTCAGCACCAGGACCAGGCCGCCCACGAGCCAGACCAGCATCAGGCGCAGTTCATTGGCCTTGGCCCCGATGTCGTCGACGTAGAGGCCGGTGCCGATGACCCAGTTCCAGGGCTTGTAGAGCTTGACAAAGGAGATCTTGGGATAGAGCTCCGTGGTGGCCCCGCCCTCCTTCTTGGGCTTGGGCCAGACGTAGCGCACGTACCCCTCACCGGCTTTGTCGCAGACGTCCACAAAGGCCTGGAAGAGGTTCTTGGTGCCGCCGGGATAGCTCTCGCCCTTGCTGGCGGGATTGTCTCCCAGCCAAAAGTCGGTGGACTTGTTGAACTTCTCACCGTCCAGCACCTTGCCGTCAAGGGCCGGCACCGTGGGGTGCATGATCATCACCGGAAAGGGCTTGCCCATGTCGTTGAGCCAGAAATAGTCGTTGTTGCCGTAGCGCATGTTCTTCAGGCGCGTGGCCGCGCGCTTCTGGGCCTCCTCCAGGGTGAACTCGCCCTTGTCCACGCGCGCCTGATACTCCGACACCAGGGTGTAGGCGATATCAACGGTGTCCGTGAGGCCCTGCCTGCGGCCGCGCATCAGATCTTCCTCGTAATAGGGCATGAAGTAGAAGAAAATCAGGCCGATGAACACGACCACCACGCCGCCGAAAAGCCCGTAAAGCTTGGTGGCGGTGTTGACGCTGTTGAGTCTCTCGCGAAGCATGGTGAACCTCCTGGAACTGGGCGGCGCATTTGTGCGCCAAGCATCCTATCGACCAGTACGGTTACAGCTTTAATTCTCCGGGGGGATACGAAGAATAATTAACATCAGGAAGGTGCCCGCGCAAGGAGGAGGAATACGCAAAAGGCATGGCGCACCAGAAAAATCAGGCCGGGCTAACGGAAAAAACGCACCTCGCCCACCCACAGCGTGCCCTGGCCCGGCTCCGTGCGGCGGGCGTCCACGCCGATGCGGATGGCCTCCACGCTGTCCGGGCGCAGCACCTGGTCGCCCGGCTTGAGCCCGGCGCGCCGGGCTTCCTCAGGCCAGGAGGGCCACGCCGCCAGGGACCGGAAGGCCACGCGCAGCACCTTCCACTGCGTGCCCACATGGAAGGTCCCGAAGAAGCGGTCCTGGGCCGTGCGGTCGTCCGTGCTGGAGGTGGTGAGGAGGATGATCCCGGCCACGGGGCGGCTGGCGCGCACCGCGAACTCGATGCCGCGCGACCGGTAGTGGCTTTGCCGGGTGCTGGTGCCGATGCAGGCGCAGTCCTCAGACGCTCCCGCCAGATCGAAGTCGATGCGAAAGGCCCCCTGTTCCGCCAAAGCCGCATCCGCCATTGAAGCGGATGGCGCGGGTGGCGCGGCCTGGCCGTCCAGGCTGACCGCGAAGCGCAGCGGGCCGGTCTCCTGGCGCGTCAGCGGCCAGGCGGGATCGCCGGGGCTGACCGCGGCGTTCTGCGCGGCCACGGGCGCAAGGTCCGACGCCAGTGCGGGAGGGGCCAGCACCGGAGCGTAAAGCGCCAGGATCGGCAGGAAGAAGAACGGCAGGCTGCAGGTCAGCAAGCAGGACAGCAGAAGAGACAGTCGGCGCACAAGCCCCCCGGAAACACACGATGTCGCTGGCTCATAGCCCAGATGAGGGCGTGGCTCAAGGTCCAGAGGGCGCAAAAAGGGGCAGCCCCCGCTGGAGGTGACGGGGACTGCCGGAAGGGCCGGGCCAAGGCCGCGCAGGTGGCACGTCTGCGCCGGGGGGCTCAGCC
>CAZXZF010000285.1:0-3944 GCA_964645095.1 uncultured Desulfocurvus sp.
TTGGTAGCGGGGGCAGGATTTGAACCTACGACCTTCGGGTTATGAGCCCGACGAGCTACCGTACTGCTCCACCCCGCGACATGTCGACGAACAAATGTCGCGTCGAGAAAGGCTTTCTATATCCTCGCCATCTCACTGTCAACGCTTATTTACAGCGGCCCGGAAATTTCCTATACCCCTGCCATGCCAAACACCCTGCCCGTCTCCATCGTCATCCCCGTGTACAACGAGGAAATGAACCTGCCCCGCCTGTTCGAGGAGATCGCCCAGGCCATGCGGCCCCTTGCCCGCGCCTGGGAGGTCGTCTTCGTGGATGACGGCAGCAGCGACCGCAGCCTCGATGTCCTGAAGCACCTGGCCCAGGCCAATGCCGAGGCCCGCTACCTCGCCTTCACGCGCAACAGGGGCCAGTCGGCCGCCTTCTGCGCCGGCTTCGACAACGCCGCCCACCCGGTCATCGTCACCCTCGACGCCGACCTCCAGAACGATCCCGCCGACATCCCGGCCATGCTCACGCTCTTCGACCAGGGCTTTGACATGGCCATCGGCTGGCGGAAGAAGCGCCAGGACACCTGGAGCAAGCGCATCGGCTCGAAGATCGGCAACGCCATACGAAACCGCCTGACCCGCGAATCCGTGCGCGACACAGGCTGCTCGCTCAAGGTCATGCGCCGCGACATGCTTGTGCGCATCCCCCGCTTCAAGGGCATGCACCGCTACCTGCCGACCCTCATGAAGCTTGAGGGCGCCCGCGTGGCCGAGGCCCCGGTGAACCACCGCGAGCGCTTCACCGGAGTTTCCAAGTACAGCAACTGGCAGCGCGCCCTGGTGGGCGTGCGCGACCTCTTCGGCGTACGCTGGCTCCAGGACCGCCACTTTACTTACGAGATTCGCGAAAAGAATCGCTAGCGCTTGCGCGCCAAAGCCTGGCGCACCTTGTCCTTGAGTTCGGAGAGGTCCACGGACTTGACCACGTAGAAGTCCGCAGCAATGGATTTGAGGTCGTGCTGGAAGCTGTCGTAGGCAGTGCACAGAATCACCGGCAACTCGGCGTCCAGGCTGCGGATGGTTTGCAGGATGTCCAGGCCGGAGCGGCTGGGGCCGAGGCGGATGTCCAGGATGACCACCGCCGGGTTCTCCCGCGCCAGAATGTTCTCGATGGGCTCCTCCCCGTCAGCGGTCGCCACCACATACCCCTCACGCTCCAGTTCCTCCTGGTAGAGCATGCGGATGTGCTTCTCGTCGTCAACAACTAGAATCTTGGGCTTGCTGTCGGTCATGGTGACGCTCCTGGCGGCTTGGAACTTCTTACTTTGAACTGTATATCCTGAATTTCGCCGTGGTCAACAGAATTGTGCCCAGCAACTGATTCCTGCTCTCACGGCCACAGCCCCGGCCTTGACATCCCGGCCCGATGTGCGCACCTCTGCCACACACATCCGCCAAGGAGCGCCCGACCATGATCACCGTTTTTGTGGAGCCCGACAACGAGACCCTGACCTTTGCGCGCCATAACACCGTGCTCATGCTGCAACGGCGCCTGGGCCTGCGCGTCAACGACGCGCTCATCATCCGCGGGGACCGCCTGCTCACCCCGGACAGCAAGCTGAACGACGGCGACGAGATCCGCATCCGCAAGGTCATGAGCACAGGCTAGAAACACGAGACAGAAGCACAGGACAGGAACACCCCATGATATGCCGCAAATGCAAGGCCCCGGCCGAAGTCTCCCTGCCGAGCCACAACACCGCCTTCTGCCGCGACTGCTTCTCCATATATTTCACCCGACAGGTGGAGAAGGCCATCCGCCACCACGCGCTCATCAAGTACGGCGAGCGCGTGCTCGTGGCCCTGTCCGGCGGCAAGGACAGCCTGACGCTCATGCTTGAGCTTTCGCGCCTGGAATATGACGTCACCGGCCTGCACGTGGACCTGGGCATCCCGGTGTCCTCCAGCGCTGCCCGGGCCAAGGTCGAGGGCTTCTGCACGCGCCACGGCCTGAAGCTGCACGTGGTGGAGTTGGCCAAGCTCGGCCTGCCCATCCCGGACGTGAAAAAGTACATCAACCGCCCGGTGTGCTCGGCCTGCGGCAAGATCAAGCGCCACTGGTTCAACCGCGTGGCCCTGGAGGGCGGCTTCCAGGTGCTGGCCACGGGCCACAACCTGGACGACGAGGTGGCGCGCCTGTTCGCCAACACCCTGCGCTGGGACGCGGGCTACCTGTCCGACCAGGGCCCCTGCCTGGAGGCCGAGAGCGGGTTTGCGCGCAAGATCAAGCCGCTGTACCGCCTGACCGAGTTCGAGACGGCCTGCTACGCCTTCCTGAACGGCATCGAGATCCACTCCGCGCCCTGCCCGTACAGCTTTGGTGCCAGCTTCACCGGGCACAAGGAGCTCTGGGCCAACCTGGAATACACCAGCCCGGGCACCAAGATCGCCTTCTACGACGGCTTCCTCCTGCGCGGACGACCGGCCTTTGCCCACATCGAGCAGCAGTCCGGCGCGCCCCTGGCCCCGTGCGAGCAGTGCGGCTCGCCCACCAGCACGGGCCTGTGCGGCGTGTGCCGATTGGGCATTGCCGTGGCCGAGCGCCGCGCGGCTGATCCTGACCGCCAGTCAGACCCTGACCGGTAGCAGAGACGAGGCGGGCCTTCAGCGTGTCCGGCATCCCGAAAGTCAGCGTCTGCCTGCCCTGCCGCAATGCTGCGGCAACGCTGCCTGTGGCCCTGGACAGCCTGCTGGCCCAGACCCTCACCGACTTCGAGATCATCGCCGTAGATGATGGCAGCACAGACCAGACCTGGGACGTGCTCTGCGACTATGCAAAGCGCGACGGACGCGACAGCCGCATCCGGCCCCTGCGCCAGCCGGAGGCCGGTCGGCATTGCGGCGTGGCCCTGGCCTGGAACGCCGCAGTGGAGGCCAGCCGCGCCGGGTACATCGCGCGCATGGACGCCGACGACCTCTGCCTGCCGCGCCGCCTTGAGGCGCAGGTGGCGCTGCTCGACGTTGACCCGACGCTGGGCCTCGTATCCGGCCTGGTGCGCTTCGGGGGCGACCGTGGCACGCGCCAGGGCTACGCCGTGCATGTGGACTGGCTGAACACGCTGACCACGCCCGAGGCCATCAGCGCCAGCCGCTTCGTGGACTCGCCCATCGCCAACCCCTCGGTCATGTTCCGGCGCGAGCTCTTCGAACGCCTGGGCGGCGCGCGGCCTAACACCGGCAGTGCCACCGGGGCCAGCTCCTTCCCCGAAGACTACGAGCAGTGGCTGCGCTGGCTTGAGGGCGGCGTGCGCATGGGCAAGGTGGCCGAGGAAATCCTCGTGTGGAACGACCCGCCAACGCGGCTCTCGCGCACCGCGAGCGAGTACAGCGTGGAGGCCTTTGCGCGCATCAAGGCGCAGTATCTGTGGCGCTGGCTCATCCGGCACAACCCCGGTCACCCGCGCGTGTGGGTCTGGGGCGCGGGCCGCGTGAGCAGGCAGAAGCTGGCGCCGCTGCTGGACATGGGGCTTGAGATCGAGGTCTATGTGGACATCGACGCCAACAAGATCGGGCAGAGCGTGCACGGTGTGCCGGTGCTCCCGCGCACGGCCATCCCGCCCTACTCCCCTTCCGACCCAGCCGCCCCCTTCATCCTGGCCAACGTGGCCTCACGCGGCGCGCGCGAGGAGATCACGGCCTGGCTTGAGGCGCTGGGGTATGAGATGGGCGTGGGGGCGGTGGCGGTGGGGTGATCAGGCGGCGGGGCGGGGGCGCACCTGGGCCGCGATCTGCTCCGGCAGGTGGCTGTGGCGGGCCACGTCCAGCTCAAAGCGGGTCTGCAGGTTGAGCCAGAACTGCGGCGTGGTGCCGAAGTAGCGGGCCAGACGCAGGGCCGTGTCCGCCGTGATGCCGCGCCGCCCGCGCACGATGTCGCCGATGCGCTGGGGCGGGATGCC
>CAZXZF010000286.1:0-3910 GCA_964645095.1 uncultured Desulfocurvus sp.
TCGCGGCTGGCGGCCATGAGCGCGCAGGTGGCGCCCACCTGGCCCGCGCCGATGATGGAGATCTTCTTTCTGCGAAATGGCATGGGCACCTCCAGGTTGCTCTTCTCCTGGACCCTTGTCGATTTTCGGGCCGGGCGTCAAGACGGGGGGGCACAGAGCGGTCCTCTGCAGGGAGGACCGGGCCTCTTTCGGGGTGCCCGGCCCCATTCCGGAATACTGGGGTCTACTCGGGAATGTTGGGGCCTATTCGGGAATGTTGGGCGTCGACGCGAAGCGCGGCTCGTGCAGGGGCAGCAGGATGTCCGCCACGGCCTTGACCTTGAGGATGCTGTCGTAGGCCTGGTAGCTGTTGACCACGGTGCCGCAGGGAATGACCTCCATCTCGCGGGCGGTGATCTCCTTCGGCGGATGCAGGTTCTCCATGATCACGCAGAAGCCGGTGATGGCGGCCACGCCCTTGGCCGTGTCCACCAGCACGGTGAGCCCGCCCTCGGTGTGGGCCGGGGTGTGCATCACGCGCACGCCGGGCACGATCTCCTGGTCTCCGGTGACGATCTCCAGCTGCCCGTTCTCCTCCACGTCGAGGATGTAGTCCTCCAGGTAGCGGAAATCCAGCGGGTGCGGGTCGTGGATGTGCCTGAGTTCCGCCTCGTGCACATAGATGCGCGCGTTGACGCACAAGGCGTCGTTCTCGCAGTGGTCGCTGTGCAGGTGCGTGTGGATGACGATGTCGATGTCCCCGGGCGTGAGGCCATAGAGCGCCAGGCCCTCGGCAAAGGTGTGGATCTTGCCGCCTATGGCCGCCTCGCGCTCGGCCGAGACGATGGGCCGCATCTCGCCGGTGTCCACCAGGATCTTCTTGTCGCCGCCCTCAAGGTACCAGCAGTAGATGGGGATGGTGTACTGTTTCCCTGCGGCGTGCTGGTAGGTCATCATGCTGTGGTCAAAGACCTTGGTGCCCATGACGATGGGGTGGATGATGTACTGGGCCATGTGCTGCTCCGGTGGCAGGCGGCGATTTTGGATATCCTGCCGGTCGGGAGGATATGTAGCAGAGGGCGCGGCCACAGGCAAGATGCTGGCGGCGGTTGCAGGGGCTGTGGCGCCTAAAACAGCGACAGGTGCGTCTGCTTCGATTGCACCTTCTGGATGATCTGCCTGCGCCGCAGGGCGTCCCTCGGCAGGGCCTCCAGCAGGCGCGAGGGCGTCTGGGAGCTTCTGCGGCCATAGAGGGTGCGCTCGCGGGCAAAGGACAGGCACAGCGAGCTTTTGGCGCGGGTCATGCCCACGTAGAGCAGGCGGCGTTCTTCCGCCAGGACCTCGGGGGCCAGCGCGGCCGCGTCTTCAGGCCGCCAGCCCGGCCCGGCAAAGGGCAGAATGCCCTCTTCCAGGGCGGGCAGGAACACGGCCTCGAACTCCAGGCCCTTGGCCGCGTGCAGGGTCATGATGCGCACCTTCTGCGCGCTGTGCCTGAGCTCGGCCAGCCCGGCCTGCAGGCGCACCCAGTCCAGCAGCCCGACCCAGCCGTGGTGCGCGTCGAACTCCTGGCAGAGGTCGCGGAAGGCCGGGCCTTCCCAGAAGAAGCGGTCAAAGGGCGGGCTCTCGCGCAGGGCCGGGGGCAGCACGCGCGGGCCCTGCAGCAGCAGGAACTCCGGCAGGTTCACGGCCACGGCGCGGTCATTCGGGGCGTTTTCCGGCGCATCGCCAGAACCGCCATCAGAACCGCCGCCGGAACCGTCGCCGGAATCGCCGTCAGAATCGTTGGCCGCAGGCAGGCCGAAGAGCTTCTCGGCCACGCGCAGGATGGCCGCCACGCGCGGCTCCTCCCAGAAGACCTCGGCCTCGGGCGCGGAGCAGGGCAGCCCGGCCTGCTCCAGCGCGGCCTTGAGGGGGTTGATGAGCGCGCGGAAGCGCACCAGGACGGCGATGTCGCCCGGAGCCAGCGGCGGGGCCTGCGCGTCCAGCAGGGTCAGGCTGGTGCCGCCCAGGAGCTTGCGGGCGCGCTCGGCGATGCAGCGGGCCTCGAAATGGGCGTCCGGGGTCTGCACCAGCTCCACCTGGCAGGCCATGCCGGGCCTGGCCCGCAGGGCTGGCAACGGGGTGTTTGCGGGCGCGCCCGCCAAGACCGCGCGGGCGGCGTCCAGGATGCCCTGCCCGCTGCGGTAGTTCTCGGCCAGGGCCAGCACGTTGAGCCTGGGCCAGCGCCCGGCCAGGCGCCCCTGCACGTTGCCCGCCGCGCCCCGGAAGCCGTAGATGCTCTGGTTGGGGTCGCCGATGGCGAAGAAGCCTTGGCCCCCATCTCCGCTATTTCCAGGCGGCCCGGCCAGGCCCAGCACGGCCTCCAGCTGCAGGGCCGAGAGGTCCTGGATCTCGTCCACCAGCAGGTGCGAAAAGGGCGGGCTGAAGCCCGGCTGGCGCACCTCGGCCAGCAGAAACTCGATCAGGTCCGTGAAGTCCGCCAGGTTGCGCGCGGCCTTGAGCCCGGCCACCTCGGCCTGGGCCTGGGCGGCCAATGTTCCGTCTGTCCCGGCCGTCGGTCCGGCCAGGGGGGCGAGGCTTTCGCGGGCCAGGCTGTGGCGGCGGAACAGGGCCGCGCGTTCGGGCTTGCTCATGGATTCCGGCAGGGACTCCAGGAAGAGCTTTCGGGCGGCGTCCTCGGACAGAAGCACCGGGGGCTGGCCCCGGCGCATGGTCCACAGGGCCAGGGCCAGGGCGTGCAGGGTGTCGGTGAGCGGCAGGGGCTGGCCCGGACCGCGCAGGGCGGCCAGGCGTTCGGACAGCTCGCCTGCGGCGCGGCGGGTGAAGGTCACCACGGCCAGGGCGTCGGCCGGGACGCCTTCGTCGAGCAGGCGCTCCACGCGGCGGATCAGGGTGTGGGTCTTGCCCGTGCCCGGCCCGGCAAGCACAAGGGTCGGCCCTGGCCCGGCGTACACGGCCACAGCCTGGGCCTGGTTCAGGCCGTCCGGGCGCAGCGCCGGGGCATCGGCCTGGGCCGCAGGCTCGGGGTCGCCTGCCGCTTCGGGGTCGCCTGCGGAGCCGGGCTGGGCCTGGGCCGGGACGGCGCGTTTGCGCCCGCGCTGGCCTTGGGCCGCCACCAGCCGCCCGCCGTGGCGCATCTCGGCGCGTTCCTCGGGCGTGAACACGGTGATGACGCCGAATTCGCCGTCAAAGCCGCTCTTGCGCAGCACTTTCCCCGCGCGCATGCGCTCCACGGCCTCGGCCAGCACCGGCGAGGCCCGGCGGATGTCCGGCAGGGGCGCCTCGCGCAGGATGAACAGCTCCGGGCCCAGCGCCGTGATGAGGCGGAAATATTCCAGGGCGACCTTCTTGGAGCCGGAGCCGACATCCAGCACCTCGGAGAGCACCTCTTTCAGCGGGATGAGCGAGTCATAGCCGGGCTGGCCCTCGGGCTGCACGGGCTCGGGCCGGTCGGCCAGGGCCAGCACGCGGTGCAAAACGCCCAGGGTGGCGGGCTTGCCGCAGACCGGGCACAGGCCCCGGTTGGCCACGGTCTCGCCGGGCTCCATGGACCAGTTGCACTTGCGGTGCCCGTCCATGTGGTACTTGCCCTCCTCCGGGAAGAACTCCACGGTGCCCAGGAACTCGCAGTCGCCCTCAATTCCGGTCTGGTGCGCGCGCAGGGCCTGGCGGATGCCGGAGAAGGAGGGCTGGCCCCGGAACAGGTTGGCCTCGCGCGCCAGCTTTTCGCCGGAGTGGGCGTCGGAGTTGGAGATCATGCGGTAGCGGTCCAGGGCCGAGATGGTCCAGTTCATGCCCGGGTCCGAGGACAGGCCGGTCTCCATGGCGAAGATGTGTTCGCTCAGGTCGCCGTAGCACTCCTCCACGCTGTCGAACCCGGACATGGAGCCGAAGAGCGAGAACCAGGGCGTCCAGATGTGCGCGGGCACCA
>CAZXZF010000287.1:0-3902 GCA_964645095.1 uncultured Desulfocurvus sp.
CCGCGTCCAGGTGGTTGGTGGGCTCGTCGAGCAGCAGGATGTCCGGCTTCTGCAGGAGCAGGCGGCACAGGGCCACCCGCCTTTTCTCGCCACCGGAGATGACCTTGACCAGGGTCTCGGCCGGGGGACAGCGCAGGGCGTCCATGGCCATTTCCAGGCGGCTGTCCAGGTCCCAGGCGTCGCACGCGTCGAGCTTCTCCTGCACGGCCGCCTGGCGGTCGATGAGCTTCTGCATGGCGTCATCGTCCATGGGCTCGGCAAACTTCTCGTTGATGCGCTCGAACTCGGAGAGCAGGTCCACGGTCTCCTGCGCGGCCTCGGCCACGATCTCCCGGCAGGTCTTGCTCTCGTCGAGCTTGGGCTCCTGCTCCAGGAAGCCGATGGTGTACCCCGGCGACAGGGCGATCTTGCCCTGGAAGTCCCGGTCCAGCCCGGCCAGGATGCGCAAGAGCGAGCTCTTGCCGCTGCCGTTCAGGCCCAGCACGCCGATCTTGGCGCCGTAGAAGTAGGACAGCGAGATGTCCTTGAGCACCTGGCGCTTGTCGTAATACTTGCTCACGCCCATCATGGAGTAGATGATCTTGTTGGTCGGCTCAGCCATGTGCATCCTCTAAATCAGTCGGGGCGGATTGGCCGCCCCGTTTCGTTACATCCTTGAATCGTTGGCCTTCTACTTCCTGCTCTTCTGGGCCTTGGCCTGGGCCAGCATGTCGCCCAGGTTGCCCATGCCGCCGCCCCCGGTGGACGCGGACTTCTCGGCGGGCTTGGCGGCCTTGTAGCCTTTCCAGTCCTCGTTCTCGCGACCATTGCCACCCTCGTTGCGGGTGTTCTCGCGCACCTCAAGGGGCGAAAGGGCGATGCGGCGCTCGCTCGCGCGCAGGTCCTCGACCACCAGGGTCACGGAGTCGCCGCGGTTGAGCTTGTCGTACTGCTTGGGGTCCACGGCCACGCTGATGCGCGACTTGGGCAGCAATGCCGTGATGCCGGGCTCCAGCGTGACGAAGATGCCGAAGGTCTCGCGCTTCTCGACAATGCCGGTGACCTGGGTGCCGGGCGCGTATTTGGCCGCGACCTCCAGCCAGGGATCGCCCTCGGCTTCCTTCATGGACAGGGAGATGCGGCGCTTGGCCAGGTCGATCTCCTTCAGCACCACCGAGACCTCGTCGCCCACCTGGACGATCTCGCTCGGCTTGTTCACGCGCTTGGTGTAGCTCATCTCGCTCACGTGGATCAGTCCGTCCACGCCGGGCAAAAGCTCCACAAAGGCGCCGAAGTCGGCCAGGCGCACCACCTTGCCGGTGAGCTTCTCGCCTTCCTTGAGCTTGTCGGCCACGCCGTCCCAGGGGTCGCTCATGGTCTGCTTGCGCGACAGGGATATCTTCAGCTGGCCGGGCTTCTTGCCGGGCTCCACGCCGAGGACCTTGACGCGGATCTTCTCGCCCATGCTCACGGCCTCGTCCGGCTTGGCGATGCGGGCAAAGCCCAGCTCGCTCACGTGGACCATGCCCTCAAGGCCGGGGGCGATCTCGACGAAGGCGCCGAAATCGGCCAGGCGCACCACGGTGCCGTCGATCTCCTCGCCGGGCTTCATGGCGGACAAAAATTCCTCGGTGGCGGCCTGACGCTCGCGCTCGATGAGCACCCGGCGGGACACGACGATGTTGCGGCCGCGCTCCTCCAGCTTGGTGATGAGGAAGGGGAAGGTCTTGCCCACGTATTCCTCGGGGTTCTCCACGTAGCGGGCGTCGATCTGGCTCACGGGGCAAAAGGCCCTGCGGTTCATGATCTCGACGGAGAAGCCGCCCTTGCAGGTCTCCTTGACGCGGCCGTCCACGGGCAGCTCGGCGTCCTTGGCGCTCTGGAGCATCTCCAGGCCGCCGGCCCCGGCCAGGGCGCGGGAAAGCACGATCTCGCTGGCGGTCTTGGAGACCACGTAGAGGTCGATGTTATCGCCTTCCTTGAAGGGGAAGTTGCCCTCGGCATCGAGGAGTTCCTTCTTGTCGGCCACGCCGTCGATCTTGGTGCCGGTGTCGAAGTACACGCTGTCCGCGCCGATGCTGATAATGCGGGCGGAAATCTTGTCTCCCAGGTTCAGGGGCTCGCCCTGTCCGGCATAGCTGGCCTCGAAAAGCTCCGCGAAGCTCTGCTCCTGATCCCCGTTGGTCTGCGCCTGGTCGGTCATCTTCTGCTCCTGTGCGATTGAACGCAAATATATTGGCGGTACGCATCCGCCTGGGGCGTGTATTATCGAAGGGGCGACGCTTGTCAAACACAGCCTTCGAGAAATTTCGGCCAGACCTAAAGTTTTTTAAGAATATTCCGATAAGAAGCGAAGAAGGCGTCATCTTGAATTTCGCCAAGGAGGTGGTCAAAACATGTCCATCGAATCCATCGGAGGGTACTCCTCCTCGCTCGGCCAGGCTTACGGGAGCGACCCGGTTTCCCAGCCCCAGGGCTCCTCGGCTGCACAAGGCCAGGACTCCATGCCCACGGACAAGCAGGCCTTGGGGGCTGCCGTGGTGTCCAAAACTCTGGATTACATGAACGGCCAGGACTCGTCCGGACTGGACGCGGCGCCCATGGACAAACAGACCTTGGGGGCCGCCGTGGTCTCGAAAACCCTGGACTACATGAACAGCGGCGGCCTGGGCGGCGGCAACAACGGCGACTACGACTTCCAGACCAAAGTGCTGGAGGGCGGTCTGGCCGCCAAGGGCCTCATGGTCAACGACAAGGTCTAGCCGCCGCGCCAGCGTGCGTAAATCGATTTCAGTTCAGGGAGGATACTCATGTCACTCACAATCAATCATAACTTGATGGCCATGAACGCCGCGCGCGAACCGGGAAGCAGTTTCGCCTCCCTGGCCGACCCGGGCCTCAGCACGGCCAACGGTCTGGGGGTGCGGGAAATCATTCGGGCCGAGATCAAGCCGCTGAACAGCGCAGACGCGCAGACGCCCGCCACGGCCCTGGAGACGGGAACGGCTTCCGCTGCGCAAGGCGCCTCCACCGGGGCAAGCGGAACGCAAGCCTCGCCCGTGGCGCCCGAGCAGCAGACCGGCTCCATCCTGAACACCACCGACCTTGGGGGCAGCGTCAGGGAAAGGCTTTCCAGCCTGCAAGGGGGCAGTTTGCTGCAAGGAGGCAATTTCCACCTGCCCGACACATCCCTCCCGGACGTGAGCGCCAAGCTGCGGGAAATGGGCCTCTCCAATGACCTTCAGTCCCCGGGGGTCAACGATCCGGGCCTCGATCTTGAAAAGCACGCGGGTGTCATGATGCGGCATGGTCAGGACATGCTCAATGCCACGGCGCACAACGCGGAAATGGTCAACAACCTGATCAGGGGAATCGGCTAGACTGACCCCGCCCGGCACACAAAGCCCCCGGTTGCCGCAGGACGGCCGGGGGCTTTTTCGTTTCCTCCCCCACCGCGCCCCATGCCCCCCCTTGCCCGACTTGCCTATTCAGCCAAGAACGGCTAAAGGCGCAGTGCAACTTCCGCCACAACAGCGAGGAAACAAAAAGACGTGACCAGGGACAAGCAAAAGGTACTCATAGCCAACCGGGGCGAGATCGCCGTGCGCATCATGCAGGCCTGCGCCGATCTGGGCGTCGGCTTTGTCTGCGTGTATACAAAGGAAGACGCCGAGTCCGGGCACGTCTCCCTGGCGCGCAGCCTGGGCGGGGATGCGGCCCTGGTGCGCATCCACAACTACCTGGACGCCGGCGACATCCTTGCCGCGGCCGACGCTAGCGGCGCAACAGCCATCCACCCCGGCTACGGCTTCTTCTCGGAGAACTACCGCTTCGCCCGGCGCGTTGTGGAGCGCTCCCGGCCCATGCACTTCATCGGCCCCTCCTGGCGCGTCATCCGCGACCTGGGCGACAAGATCAACACC
>CAZXZF010000288.1:0-3871 GCA_964645095.1 uncultured Desulfocurvus sp.
AGCTTCTTGATGGACAGCCAGTAGGCGGCCAGGGCCTCCACGGGCATTTCCAGGATGTCCAGTTCCTTGTGCGCGTCCATGCTGCTTCTCCATCCTGCTTCTGGGGTTGACGTGGGCTGCAAAAAGTCAGAGGCTCCCGGCTGGCCGGATTCAATCCTAGCGCAATTTCCTGCGGGAAACAAACACGCCTGGCCCGCCCGCGCCGCCCGGCCAGGCGCCCCGGCCCGGTTTCCCCGATCCGACCCCTTGATCCGGCCCCTTGATCCAGACCCCCGGCCCGCTGACATTGAGGAGTGACGCCCATGCTCGAGTATCCCATCATCGACCCCGTGGCCTTGCAGATCGGCCCGCTGGCGGCCCGCTGGTACGGCATCATGTACGCCGTGGGCTTCTCTGCGGCCTGGTTCCTGGCGCGCCGCCGCGCGGCCCGGCCCGGCTCCGGCTGGACGGCCATGCAGGTGGACGACCTCATCACCTGGGGCGTGGCGGGCGTGGTGCTGGGCGGGCGGCTGGGCTACGTCCTGTTCTACGATTTCTCCTACTACCTGTCCAATCCCTTGCAGATCCTGTCCATCTGGCGCGGGGGCATGAGCTTCCACGGCGGGGTGGCGGGCGTGGTCCTGGTGGCCTGGCTGTATGGCCGGAGCATCGGCAAGTCCCTGCTTGAGGTGGGCGATTTCATCGCGCCGCTGGTGCCGCCGGGGCTGCTGGCCGGGCGGCTGGGCAATTTCATCAACGCAGAGCTCTGGGGCCGGGTCACGGATGCGCCCTGGGCCATGGTCTTCCCCACGGGCGGGCCGCTGCCGCGCCATCCGTCGCAGCTTTACGAGGCCGCCCTGGAGGGCCTGGCGCTGTTCGTCATCCTGTGGGTCTATTCGGCCCGGCCAAGGGCGCGCGGGGCCGTGGGCGGACTGTTCCTGACGGGCTACGGGGCCTTCCGCTTCCTGGTGGAGTTCTTCCGCCAGCCGGACGCCCAGCTGGGCTTCGTGGCCCTGGGCTGGATGAGCATGGGCCAGTTGCTCTGCCTGCCCATGATCGCCCTGGGCCTGTTCCTGATGCTGCGCAGGGGCCCTGTGGCGGCCTGATTCCCGGCGATTTCCTTCTGCTTGCCGCTCCGGTGTTGCCGGGCGCGGCCCCGGCAGACCCCCTGAAGTTGCGCCGGAGCCAGGGCTTCCCCGCGCCACCTCCGACCATCCGACGTCCAGACCGGCCTTGCGGCCAACGGCTGTGTTCGGCTCACGGGTGTGGCTGCGGGCTCTGGGCTGCGTTGGCCGCGCCAGAGCCTGAGGCCCTTTTGCGGAGGGGGGGTGAGAAGGGGGGCGTGCTCGACAGCGCAAGCCCCGGGCGGGCCGGGCTATTCCCAGCCGCCGCCGTGCTTGGAGCTGTAGATGATGCGGCTTTGCTTCTCGGACACGCGGACGAACTCGCCCTTGCGGCAGGTTTCCGGGGTCTCGGCCACGCTCTCCAGAATGTATTCCTTGTAGAGCACGCTGCCCACGTAATAGTTGGGGTTGCTCTCAGACCGGCGCACCTGGCAGATGATGCCCTCCACGTCGATGGCCTTGTAGCTGGCCCGGTACTGGCCTTTGCCGTGCTTTTGCACCTGCATGCTCTGCTTGCCGCCGATGATGTTGGCGTTCATCTTGTGCATCTGGTCCGTGGCGAACTGGGTGAAGCGCTGGTGCTCGCGGGCCAGGGCCTGGTCCATGTGGATGGGGGGGGTGGCGGGGGCGCTGGCCGGGGGCGCCGTCTCGGGCGCCTGCTGCGGTGGCCGGGCCTCTTGCGGGGGCGGGGCCTGTTGCTGCGGCGGGGCCAGGGCGTTCAGGATGTCTTCGAGAATGATAAACGGCTCCGCAGCCTGGGCCGGAATGGCAAGGGCCAGAACCAGGACAATGGCCGGGAGGAGGGCTGCGCGGGACATGGGGGAATCTCCGGGAAGCGCCCGGCAGGCTGCGGGACCCTGGGTCCCGCAGCCTGCGGACGTTTGTGGATGCTAGTTGCTGCGGATCTCGACGCGGCGGTTCAGGTGGCGGCCTTCGGCGGTCTTGTTGTCAAACTTGGGGGCGAGCTTGCCCATGCCCTTGGCGACCAGCTTCCCGGCGTCCAGGCCCTTGGCCGTGAGCCACTTGACCACGGAATTGGCGCGGCGCTCGGACAGCTTCTGGTTGTAAGGCACGCCGCCGACGCTGTCGGTGTGGCCCTCGATGACGAACTGCGTGCAGGCGGAGCTCTTGAGCACGGCCAGGGCCTGCTCCAGGGCGGGCTCCATGTCCGGGGTGATGGCGAACTTGTTGAAGGCGAAGTTCAGGTTGCCCAGGGTGATGGACTCGCAGGCTGCGGGGGCCGGGGCCATGGAGCGGGCCGGGGCGTCGGCTTCGACATCGTAGAACACGTCGCGCACGTACTGCTTCATGGCGGCGGCGTTGGCCAGGGCGGCGGGGTCGCCGACCACGGTGCAGCGGTTGAGCGCGCGGATCTCGTCCACGACCATCTTGCCGCGGGCGTTGTCGGCGTAGCTGACGACGTGGATGCACAGGCGGTTCGGGTACTTGGCGTACAGGGCCTTGGCCTCGGCCACGGGGTCCGTGCCGTAGTTGGAATCGCCGTCGGTGAAGATGATCAGGGCGGTCTTGCCGCTCAGCTTGGACAGAACGCCGTCCAGGTCGTTCAGGCCCATGCCCATGGGGGTGTTGCGGCCGTAGATCTCATAGTTGGTGTCGATCTTGCCCAGGGCGCCGGCCACGGCGGGCTTGCTGAACTTGGCGGGGGCAAGCTGCGTGCCGTAGGGGGCGAAGGTGTTCACGCCGCTCAAGTAGCCCAGTTCAGGGATCTCGGCGTTCATTTTGGTGGCCAGTTCCTTGGCCAGCTTGATCTTGATGCCCTTCAAGGCGTCGCTGGTCATGGCCATGGAGCCGGAGTGGTCGACGAAGAGGATGAAGTTGTCAACCTTGGGCTTCAACGTCTCGGCCGGAGCCTGGACGGCCAACATCAGTACAGCCATGGCGGCCAGCACGGCGATGGAGAGAAGGCGTTTGCGCATGGTCATGAGCGGATCTCCTTGTTATATTAATATGTTGCAGAGTCGACCGCATGAGAGAGGGTATGCGACCAAAAGCACTATATGAAAGAATCACGCCGCCTGCAATAAAAAGCTTTTGTATTTTCGCAACGGGAAAGGCCCGGCTGGAGCAGTTGCCAACCCGCTCGGCTGCGGGTAAAGTTTAGGGTTCGCGCGCACGGTTCGACTTGGCCAGGTTGGCCGTTTAACCACAAACAGCGAAAGGGAGACGCCGCATGTACATAGTCACCGGCGGCGCTGGCTTCATTGGCAGCGCCATGATCTGGAAACTCAACCAGATGGGCATCGACGACATCCTGGTGGTGGATAACCTGGCCTCCACGGACAAGTGGAAGAATCTGGTGAACCTCAAATTTTCCGACTATCTGCACAAGGACCAGTTCTTGAAGTTCATGGCCGAGGGCGACGATCCCTTCGGCACCCAGGCCGTCATCCACATGGGCGCCTGCTCCAGCACCACCGAGCTTGACGCCGACTATCTCATGGAGAACAACCTGCGCTACACCCAGGTGCTCTGCCGCTTCGTGCTCAAGAACTCCGTGCGCTTCCTCAACGCCTCCAGCGCGGCCACCTACGGCGGCGGGGAGCAGGGCTTCAGCGACAACCATGAGGGCCTGGAGAACCTGAAGCCGCTCAACATGTACGGCTACTCCAAGCACCTCTTCGACCTCTGGGCCGCGCGGGCCGGAATCCTGGACCGCATCGCCTGCCTCAAGTTCTTCAATGTCTTCGGGCCGAACGAGTACCACAAGGCCGACATGATGAGCGTCATCTGCAAGGCCCACAAGCAGA
>CAZXZF010000289.1:0-3865 GCA_964645095.1 uncultured Desulfocurvus sp.
TCCATGGCCAAGGCGGCGGGGATTCTGGCCACGGACGCCGACTTCTTCGTGGCCCTGCTGGACCTGAACCTGCCCGACGCGCCCAAGGGCGAGGTGGTGGACCTGGTGCTGGCGCGCGGCATCCCGTCCATCGTCTTCACCGGCGAGATGGACGACGAGCTGCGCGACAAGTTCTGGGCCAAGCGCATCGTGGACTACATCCTCAAGCAGAACATGGACAACGTGGCCTACATGCTCTCGCTGGTGGAGCGCCTGCACAGAAACCCCGGCATCAAGGTCCTCGTGGTCGACGACTCCCAGAGCGCCCGCTATGTTGTGGGCGAACTGCTGCGCGCCCACCGCTACCAGGTGCTGGAGGCCGAGGACGGACGCACGGCCCTGGCCATGCTGGCGCAGCACCCGGACACGCGCCTGATCATCTGCGACTACAACATGCCGGGCATGGACGGTTCCGAACTCGTGCGCACCATCCGCCGCGACCGCGCCAAGGACCAGCTGGCCATCATCGGCCTCTCCGGCACGGACGGGGTCGGGCTCACGGCCAAGTTCATCAAGAACGGGGCCAACGACTTTCTGCACAAGCCGTTTCTGACCGAGGAATTCTACACCCGCGTGACCCAGAACATCGAGCTTCTGGAGTACATCGCGCAGATCAAGGAGCTGGCCGAAAAGGACTACCTGACCAGGCTCTACAACCGCCGCTACGTCTTCTCCGCCGGGCCGAAGCTCATGGCCGCCCAGACGCGCCGGGGCCAGGGCGTGGTGCTGGCCATGCTCGACATCGACCACTTCAAGCACATCAACGACACCCATGGCCACGACGCGGGCGACGCCGTGCTGCGCCAGATGTCGGCGCTTCTGGCCGCGCGCTTCCGCGTCTCGGACATCGTCTCGCGCTTCGGGGGCGAGGAGTTCTGCGTGCTGGCCACCGACATGAACGCGGCGGACGCGGGCGGGGTCTTCGAGGACCTGCGCCAGGCCTTTGAGTCGAGCCCGGTGAGCTTTGGCGGCCAGAGCATCCGCTACACCGTGAGCATCGGGCTGTGCACCAGCCCCCTGGGCGGCCTGGAGGACATGATCAAGGCGGCGGACGATGCGCTCTACGTGTCCAAGAACGACGGCCGCAACCGCGTGACCGTGGCCTAGGCGCAGCCCGCGCAACGGCGGAACGACCAAGCCCCTGGCGGAAACGCCGGGGGCTTTTTTGTTGCGCGCGGATTCGCGCGTACAATAGGCCTTTTCGCCCAAAGCCTTGCTTTCGGAGCCCATGTGTTGATATTTAATACGTGAAATCATTATTTTTAGAGGGGGGCTACACATGAAGCGAAT
The DNA here is from genome assembly GCA_964645095.1 of uncultured Desulfocurvus sp. Taxonomy (GTDB): domain Bacteria; phylum Desulfobacterota; class Desulfovibrionia; order Desulfovibrionales; family Desulfovibrionaceae; genus Humidesulfovibrio. The sequence continues at coordinate 1,330 of CAZXZF010000289.1, forward strand.
TATGGCTTTCGTATTTCTTGCTATTATTTTTGTTTCTTCGACAGCGGCTTTGGCGGTCTCTGACAAAGTATTGGGGTGCGATGAAAGGAGCGCAAGGGAAGCCTTGGTTCTTTATGCTCAAATGGGTTCATGGTCCATGAAGCAAGGTATCGTCGTCTATCGGTGGGGCTCAGATTGGGACCAAATCCCGCGCGACAAACGTCTAAAGCTCATTGAGGGGTTTGCGAACTGTGACGCTTGCATAACTGGCGGCGCGCGGGAGATTGTGTTCTTCCGCAAGGGCAAGCGTGTTGGCGAAGCATCGCCATCCACCGGCATCCGTTTAATTGATTAACTGCGCTTAAGGTTTTGAAGAGTTGAATGATGGCAATGGCAGAGGATGCGCCGTGGTTTAAGTTTGTCCAATATGACGATTGAATTAGGAGGCATCTAGTGACAAAATATTTCGCTCTTACTGTTCTGCTAACGCTCTTCACATGCAGCCTGGCATACTCGAAAAATATCGATTGTATTTCAACATTGACGAGTCAGGTGTGTGTTGGCGAGTCACACGACTCTGTCATTGAAAAACTTCCCAAGTCAAGCGTACTTAGTCAGACTGTTACGCAAAATCAATACGGCCCTGAGGTCAGAAGGGATTACAGCATTGCCGGGAAAAAGTGCACTATCACCTTTGGAAGAACTGGGCCTGTCGGCCCACATCGGGTCCTTAGAATAGAAGAAAAGTAACTGCGGGCACGGACGGCCTCCATGCCCTGCGCCCCCTCCCCCCCAAAAAATGCCCCTTTGAATCCCGGCCCGGCCTGTGCTAAGTAATTTTCCTGCGCGGCACCCGGAAGCTTCAGGCCCAGGCCGCGACGAATCTTCGCGAGGTGCGCCTATGACCATCGTGCCCAAGGGATACCGTTTCGGCGTGGCCGCCGCCGGCTTCAAGAAGGCCGACCGCAACGACTTGGGGCTCATCCTGAGCGTCGGCCCGGCCGTGGCCGCAGGCGTGTTCACCACCAACCGCTTCCAGGCCGCGCCCGTGCTCGTGTGCAAGGAGCAGCTGGCCGAAAGCCCGGTGGCCCGCGCCATCGTGGTCAATTCCGGCCAGGCCAACGCCTGCACCGGCGAGGAGGGCCTGAGCAACTGCCGCGCCACGCTGGACATCGTGGCCGAGTTCGCCCGGGTGCAGCCCGAGGAGATCCTCCCGGCCTCCACCGGCGTCATCGGCGCGCAGCTCAAGATGGAACTCTGGGCGGCAGCGGCGCTCAAGCTCGCCGGGTCCCTGGGCCGCGCCACGCCCATGGACGTGGCCAAGGCCATGATGACCACGGACTCCTTTCCCAAGCTCGTGGGCAAAAGCGTGCAGCTTTCCGGCGGCGAGGTGCGCCTGCTCGGCATGTGCAAGGGCGCGGGCATGATCTGCCCGACCATGGCCACCATGCTCGGCTTCGTCATCTGCGACGTGGACATCGAGCCCAAGGCCTGGCGCGAGATGCTGACCTATTGCGCCGACAGATCCTTCAACGCGCTGACGGTTGACGGCGACACCAGCACCAACGACACGGTCCTCGCCCTGGCCAACGGCGCCTCGCGCGTGCGCGCCCAGGGCAAGGACGACCTGGAGGCCCTGCGCCAGTGCCTGCTTGAGGTCTGCCAGGAGCTGTCCTACCGCATCGTGCAGGACGCCGAGGGCGGCACCAAGGTGGCGCACATCACGGTCAGCGGGGCCAAGAGCCACCCCCAGGCCGAACTGGCCGCACGGGCCATCGGCAACTCGCCCCTGGTCAAGACCGCGCTCTTCGGCTGCGATCCCAACTGGGGCCGCATCATCGCCGCGCTGGGCCGCAGCGGCGCGGACTTCGAGCCCAATGATGTGGTGCTGACCATCGGCGGCATCCTGGTCTTCCAGAACGGCCAGCCCGCGCCGGACGACCTGGACGCCCTGCTCGCGCCATGCATGCGCCACCAGGACGTGAAGATCGAGCTCATGATCGGCTCTGGCCGGGGCACCTTCACGCTGCTGGCCTCGGACCTGACCAAGCGCTACGTCGAGATCAACGCGGACTACCGGACGTAGAGAGAGAGAGGGGGGGGCTGGCCCCAAAAGCGTCTTTTGCCCCCTGGACATTGTCGGGAGCCGATTTCGGTCCAGGGCTGTACCGAGCGGGACCCAAGAACGTTTTCACCCCACTCCCGCCTCCATAAACGGGGGTCTGGGGGGCCTCGGTCCCCCAGTGGGGTGGGTCCAGGGAGGGGCAGCGCCCCTCCCTGGCCGCCGGAGGCTGTTCCCCATGTCCCGCCTGAAAAAACGCTCGCGCCTGACGCGCCTGGCCGACTTCCTCTTCGAGTGCGGCATGCTGCGCAAGACCCCGCGCACCGGCTACCAGTTCCTGGGCTCCGGGGCGGAGAACGTGGCCGAGCACAGCTTCCGCACGGCCATCATCGGCTTTGTGCTGGCCCAGATGGCCGGGGCCAACAAGGAGCGCACGGCCATGATGTGCCTGTTCCACGACCTGCACGAGGCGCGCACCGGCGACTTCAACTACGT
>CAZXZF010000290.1:0-3860 GCA_964645095.1 uncultured Desulfocurvus sp.
GCGTCGTCGCTGATGGGCTTGGTCACGAAGTCCGTGGCGTCGAGCTTGATGCCCTGGATGGCCAGGTCGATGTCGCCGTGGCCGGTGATGAGGATGACCTCGGCGTCGTGGCCGCCGTGACCGTCTGAGCCTTGGGCCTCGGCCTTGATGGTGCGCAACAGCTCCAGGCCGTCCATGCCGGGCATCTTGATGTCCGTGATGACGATGGTCGGCTTGAGCTCCCGGAACAGGGTGAGGGCCCTTTCCGCGTTCTCGGCGGTGTGCACCGCAAAACCCCGGTCGGCCAGGGTCAGGCCCAGCACCTTGCGGATGCCGTCCTCGTCGTCCACCAGGAGGACTCGTTGCCGCTCGCTCATGCCCGGTCCTCCGCAGCGGTCTGCGCCGTCGGCAGGGTGATGACAAAGCGCGTGCCTTCGCCAGGGGTGGAGTGGGCGCGGATGTCGCCGCCGCAGTCCTTGACGATGCCGTAGCTGATGGACAGCCCCAGGCCCGTGCCCTTGCCGACCTTCTTGGTGGTGAAGAAGGGCTGGAAGATCTTTTCCAGCACGCCGGTGGGGATGCCGCAGCCCGTGTCGGCGATGACCACGGCCACGTACTGGCCGCTTACGCTGGCGGAGAGCTGGATGCGCTTGGCTCCGGCGGGCTTTTCCGTGGCCGCCCACTTCTCCTCGATGGCGTCGCGGGCGTTGATGAGCATGTTGATGAACACCTGTTCCAGGCGTCCGGCGTCGGCCAGCACCAGGGGCAGGTCCGGGGCCACGTTCAGGGTGACCTCGATCTCGCGCAGCTTGAGCTGCTGGCTGAAGATGTCCAGCGAGCGGGTCAGGATGGCCCCGGCGTCCACGGGTTCGAGCTTCATCTCCGGCTTGCGGCCAAACTCCCGCAGGTGGTTGATGATCCTGGAGGCGCGGTCCACGTGGGCGTCGATCTCCTTGGCCATCTCGGCCAGGATGTCCGGGGCGAGATGCTCCTGGCGGGTGATCTTGCGCACGATGAAGCTGGCTGCGGTCTTGATCACCGACAGGGGCTGGTTCAGCTCATGCGCCATGCCCGTGGCCATCTCGCCCAGGGTGGCCATCTTGGAGGCCTGGATGAGCTGCTGCTCGGTCTCCAGGCGCTTGGTGATGTCGCTGGTGGTGACCAGCAGCACCTTCTGCCCGGAGAACTCCGCGGGCGACACGCGCACCGTGACGAACAGCTTGCGCCCGTCCTTGGTCATGTGCACCACGCGGTCGTGCAGGTCCTTCTGGCACAGCCGCCTGGCGAAGCGTTCGCGGTCCTCCTCGGGGTACAGGTCCAGGAACGAGCGGCCCAGGAGCTCGAAGGACTCGAAGCCGTAGACCAGGGTCACGGACTCGTTGCAGTCCAGCATGCGCAGGCTCTCGGCCTCGAGCACGAAGACGGGGTTCGGGATGTTGCGGAAGATGGCCTGGTACTTGTGCTCGCTCTTTTCCAGTTCCTCTTCGAGCTGCTTGCGGCTGGTGATGTCCAGGCACATCTCCATGGCCGAGACGATCTCGCCCTCGCTGTTGGTGATGGGCGCGGTGGTCACCAGCCAGTGCCGCAGCGTGCCGTCGGCGTCGAAGCCGGTCTCCTCGCTGCAATGGCTCTTGCCGGTCTTGAAGGTCAGCTCCACCGGGCAGTTGGGGCACTTCTCATTGCGGCCCTTGTAGGCATGGTAGCAGAAGTCGCCGGGGTGGGGGCGGAACTTCTCCCTGAACTCCTGGTTGTAGCGCAGGAGCCGGAAATTCTTGTCCTGCACGGTGATGATGCAGGGCACCTGGGAGAACAGGGACTGGTACTCGTCGCGCTGGCGGTTCAGCTCGATCTGCTTCTCGCTGATGCTCTTGCCCATGCGTTCGATGGCCGTGACCAGGGTGCCCATCTCGTCGTGCTGATTGATGTCGATGGTGGCGCACTGCCCGCCCTCGGAGATGCGCTGGGCGCCCTTGATGAGCTTGCGGATGGGCCGGATGACGAAGCGCATCATGAACAGGAAGATGGACAGGCCAAGGGCCAAAAGCCCGATGGCGGTGAAGCCGATGATGCGCGTCTTGGAGGAGTTGATCTCGCGGTCCGCGGCCTCAAGGGAGAGCACGACGTCGATGGCGCCCAGGATTTTCTTGCCCTCCGGGTGGAAGTGGCAGCCTCCGGAGCAGCCGGGCTCGTTGTAGATGGGGCTGATGATGCCCAGGTTGCGCTGCCCGTTTGGTCCGTCGAAGATGCGCATGCGCTCGTCCAGGGGCACGTCCGCTACCGGGGGCGTGGAGCGGTGGCAGACGTAGCAGGCCTGGCTCTTGATGTCCGTAACGGTGTCCACCTCCCTGACGATGTTGGAGAACTTTATCTGGCCTTCCTTGTTGTAGATGCGGATGGCCAGAATGCCCTCCTGGCTGCCGACATTGGAGATGATCTGGTTCAGGTCCTCGCGCGCGTTGAGCATCATGGCGTAGCGGGTGCCCAGCTTGATGGTGTTGCCCAGGCGGTCGGCCTCGGACACCACGTAGTCCATGAGCACGTCTTCCTGGTGGCTGATGGCCAGGTAGGACAGCGCGGAGATGCACACCACCAGAGACGCCCCCGCAGCCACGAAGAGCTTGGAGATGAGGCTTTCCTGGATGGCGTCCCACAGCCTGCTCATGGCTCACTCCCCGGACCTGCTCTGCCTGCTGGTCCGCCAGGGGGGCCGGGTTTCGGCCCCCTGACGGTCAGGTGTCGGACGTTGTTCAGCGCACGTGGCACTGCCCGCAGGCCAGCGGGCCCTTGCCCTTGGCCCGGTGGCAGTCGATGCACTGCTTGTGGTAGGCGCGCTGCAGTCCCGTGGTCTTGCCCGCAGGCTTGACCTTGTGGCATTCGGCGCAGGGCGTGCCCTCGGTGGAGGCGCTCTTGTCCAGCTTGCCGTCCGCTCCGCCGTGGTGGCAGGCCACGCACTCCTCGAGCTTGGCCTTTTCGTTGTGCTTGTCGTGGGCGAACGCGGCTGCGGGCCGCGTCAGCTTGCCAAAGGCCGGGGGGGCCAGTTTGGTGATCGCATCCTGGGCCAGGACGGTCTGTGCCGCCATAACGGTCAGCGCGGCCAGGATGAGAAGGGGGAGTATGCGCTTCATGTCTGCCTCCTCTTAGGCCTCTGGCTTTTCCATGCACTCGTAGATGATGTCGCTCAAGAACTTGAGCTCCATGCCGAGCTTGTGGTGGTGGATGATGTCGTGCAGTCCGCCGTGGCAGTTGTGGCACGGGGTGATGACGGTCTTGACCCCGGTGGCCCTCAGCTGCTCGGCCTTGACGGTGTTGCCTGCAACCCGCTGGTTCTTGAAGGGCGGGCCGCAGTTGATGACGCCGCCGCCGGCCGCGCAGCAGAAGTTGTGCTCCATGTTCGGGTGCATCTCGACGATGTCGCCGTCCACCAGGAAGCGCGTGACCTCGCGCAGCTTCTGCTGCAGGCCCTTGCCGCGCACGATGTTGCAGGGGTCCTGGATGGTCACCGGCCCGGGGAACTTCTTGGCAAGCCGGATGCGCCCCTCCTGGATGAGCTCCCAGTAGAACTCCACGGCGTGGATCACCGGCACCGGCGGGTAGCTGTAGCCCAGCCAGCGGTTGCCCACGTCGTACACCGAGCGCAGGGCGTGGCCGCACTCGCCCATGACGATGCGCTTGACCTTGAGCTTCTGGGCGCTCTCGAAGTGCTTGCGCTTGAGCCGGCCCATCATCTCGAAGTCGCCGGTGAACATGCACATGTCGGAGTTGTCCCAGCCGGGGTTGGCGGGCATGGTCCAGTCCTTCCCGGACATGTGCAGGATGGCCGCGGCCTGGTAGATGAGCTGGGTGCGGAACTTGGGCTCGGGCGCGATGACCGAGTAGTAGAT
>CAZXZF010000291.1:0-3855 GCA_964645095.1 uncultured Desulfocurvus sp.
ACCTCGTCCTCGCCGTACTTGTCGATGAGGAAGCGGCGCACCTCTTCCAGGTAGTACGCGCCGACCTTCCAGGAGTGGTCGGGCATGCTCTTGTACACGAGCTTCTGGGCCAGGGCCTGGTCGTGCTGGGCCTGCGTGATGAAGCCCTGGGAGAGCATCTGGTCGAGCACATACTTCTGGCGGGTCTTGGCCGCCGTCGGGTCGGAATAGGGGCTGTAGCGGCTGGGGGCCTGGGGCAGGCCGGCCAGGATGGCGCTCTCGGCCAGGGTCAGGTCCTGCACATGCTTGCCGAAGTACTCCCGCGCCGCCGCCTCGACCCCGTAGGCCTTGGAGCCCAGGAAGATCTGGTTCAGGTAGATGGTCAGGATCTCGTCCTTGGTCAGGTAATTTTCCAGTTGGTAGGCCAGCATGGCCTCCTTGATCTTGCGCTCGAAGCTCTTCTCCGGGGTCAAAAGCAGTCTTTTGACCACCTGCTGGGTGATGGTGCTGCCGCCCTGCTTGATGCCCCCGGCCTTGAGGTTCATGAGCATGGCCCGGACGATGGCCCAGGGGTCGATGCCGTCGTGCTTGTAGAAGCCGGAGTCCTCGGCGGCCAGGAAGGCCTTGGGCAGGTGCGCGGGCATGTCCTGCAGGCGCACCAGGAAGCGCTTCTCCTTGTAAAAATAGCCGAGCACCTGGTTGTCGCGCGCCAGCACCGTGGTCACCAGGGGCGGCTTGTAGTCGGTGATGGACCGGAAGCCCGGAAGGTCGTGGGACAGCCACCAGAAGGCCAGGGCCACCAGGGCGAGGCCGACGGCGGGCAGGGCCAACAGGGCCCAGAGCACCTTGCGCTTGAATCGTCTGCTCCGTCTCATGGGTGCGTCCCTTCTGGGCGTCTTTTTGGTGTTCCGGCTTGTGTTTTTCGGGGGCATCTATCTTCGCTCCGTGAGGCCCCAGGCCTCGCGCAATCGGTTGTACAGGTCGAGGACGCCCGTCTCGGTCATGCCCAGGCGCCTGAGCAGCCCGGCCCCGCCGCGACTCTCGCGCAGGGCCTGGCAGTCCTTGAACTCGAAATACATCTGCCGGCCTGCGCGGATCCAGAAGGGGAACAGGCGGCAGTAGTAGGGCCGGGCCTCGTGCGGGAGGCGGCAGCCCCGCGGCCCCAGCAGCTGGCAGGCGCCGGCCGGGCTCACGGCCAGGCGGTCGTGGACGGCTCCGGCAGGGAACAGGGCGCGCACCTTTTCGGTCTCGCCGGGGAACAGGCGGCAAAGGTTGTCCACAAAGGCCGGGGTGTTGGCCTGGCTGAAGAACATCTCCGGCCCGGCGCCGGCGGCCAGCATGTCTGCGCGCTCGCGCTCCGAGAGCGGGAAGCAGTACTCCTCCTGGCCGGGGACAAGGGAACAGCAGGTGCCGGAGCCCTCGGCGCAGCGGCTGCAGGCGTCCGCTTCGGGGGCAGGTGCGGCGGGCTTCATGGGGTCTGCATGGCGGTCTGCATGTGTGCGGCTACTCCGGGGCGAAGCGGACGCGGCCCCTGCCCAGCAGGTCGTGCACGTGCACGAGCCCGGCCAGGGTGCCGTCCTCGGCCAGCACCGGCAGCACGGTGATCTGCTTGGCCTCCATGAGGTCCAGCACCTGGCCCGAGCTGGCGGTGGCGGCCACGCTGCGCGGGCTGACCGTCATGAAGGCGGAGACCGGCCAGGTGGGGTTGTAGCCGTTTTCATGGAACAGCATGCGCCGCACGTCGCCGTCGGTGAGCACGCCCGCAAGCCGCCCGGCCACGTCCGTCACGGCCACCAGGCCGAAGCCCCCGGCGTTCAGCGCGGCCAGCGCCTGGGACACAGGGGCTGTCTGCGGCGTCACGGGCAGGTTTTCCGTGTGCATGAGGGCCGACACCGGCTGCGACAGGCGCGCGCCCAGGGCCCCGGCGGGGTGCACGCGCTTGAAGTCCTTGGTGCTGAAGTCCTTGATGCGCATGAGGCACACGGCCAGCGCGTCGCCCACGGCGAGCGCCGCGGTGGTGCTGGCCGTGGGGGCCAGGTTCATGGGGCAGGCCTCGCGCGGAACGCGGGCCTCGATGGTCACGTCGGACAGGCGCGCCAGGGTGGAGTCCGCGCCGGAGGTGATGCCCACCACGGACACGCCAAGGGCGCGCAGGGCCGGCAGCAGGCTGTTCAGCTCGTCGGTCTCGCCGCTGTTGGACAGGGCCAGCACCACGTCGTCCCTGCGGATCATGCCCAGGTCGCCGTGGGCGCCCTCCACCGGGTGCAGGAAGAAGGCCGGGGTGCCGGTGCTGGACAGGGTGGCCGCGATCTTGCGGGCCACGAGCCCGGACTTGCCGATGCCCGTGACCACCACGCGTCCGGTGCAGGCGGCCAAAAGCTCCAGGGCCGCCAGGAAGCCGCTGCCCAGCTGTGCGCGCACGGCCGCCAGACCCTCCATCTCGATGTCCAGGACCTCGCGGGCCAGCTCAAGCCAGCCGTCGCCCGACAGGGAGGCCGGAGGAACGCCGCTACCGGGGCACTCGCTCATGGCGGACTCCTAGCCCACCACCTTGGACTCGGCCTCCAGGCACATCTTGCCCTGGTGCGCGCAGGGCGCAATGGGGTAGTTGCCGTCGAAGCAGGCCAGGCAGTGGGCGTCTTTTTCCACCACGGAGTCCAGCAGGCCGGGGATGGACAGGTAGTGCAGGCTGTCCAGGCCGATGAACCGGGCGATGTCGTTCACCGGGGTGGTGGCGGCGATGAGCTCGCCCTTGCTGGAGAAATCGATGCCGTAGAAGCAGGGGAAGCGGATGGCCGGGCAGGACACGCGCATGTGGATCTCGCGCGCGCCCATCTCGCGCAGCTTCTTCACGCGGGTGCGGATGGTGGTGCCGCGCACGATGGAGTCCTCGACGATGAGGATGCGCTTGCCCTCGATCATGCTGCGCACGGGGTTCAGCTTCACGCGCACGCTGAAGTTGCGCATGTCCTGCGAGGGCTGGATGAAGGTGCGGCCCACGTAGTGGTTGCGGATCATGGCCAGCTCCAGCGGCAGCCCGGAGGCCTGGGAATAGCCCACGGCCGCGTAGTTGCCGGAGTCCGGGAAGGGCATGACGAAGTCCGCGTCCACGGGCGCTTCCAGGGCCAGCTTCGCGCCCATGGCCTTCCTGCGTTCGTACACGCCCTCGTCAAAGACCAGGGAGTCGGGCCGGGCGAAATAGATCAGCTCAAAGATGCACTGGCGCTTGGGGGCCTTTTCCAGCAGGCGGTGGCTGGAGAGCCGTCCGTTCTCGATGACGATCATCTCGCCGGGCTCCACCTGGCGGATGTACTCGGCCTCGATCAGGTCAAAGGCGCAGGTCTCGGAGGCGAAAACGTAGTTGTCGTTGAGCCGCCCCAGGCACAGGGGCCGCAACCCATGGGGGTCGCGCACGGCGATGAGCTTGTTGTTGGCCAGGATCAGCAGCGAGTAGGCTCCCTTGACCCGCGAGCAGGCCTTGAGGATGGCCTCCTCGATGGTGCTGCCGTTCATGTTCTTGGCGATGAGGTGGACAAAGACCTCGGTGTCCATGGTGGTCTGGAAGATGGAGCCTTCGTTCTCCAGTTCCTGGCGCAGCTCCAGCGTGTTCACCAGGTTGCCGTTGTGGCCCACGCCGATGTGCCAGTCCTTGAAGCGCACCAGGAAGGGCTGGGCGTTTCTGATGAGCGAGACCCCGGTGGTGGAGTAGCGGACGTGGCCCAGGGCCACGGTGCCCTTGAGCTCCTTGGCCAGGTGCCGCTCGTTGAAGACCTCGTTGACCAGGCCCATGCCGCGCTGCTCGCGGATGCCCATGCCGTCCCAGGTGACGATGCCGGCGGATTCCTGCCCCCGGTGCTGCAGGGCGTAGAGGCCGAA
>CAZXZF010000292.1:0-3847 GCA_964645095.1 uncultured Desulfocurvus sp.
ACATCAGGCCGCCTGTCTGGCCGGGCAGCGGGCCGGCTGAGGTCTGTGAGGCATGGAAGGCCGCGCCATATTTCTTGACGCCTCGTCTGGCGCCATGACAGGCGCCAGCGGCTGGGGCCGGAGCCTCAGCTTTGGCTTGCCCAACGCCGTGCGCCGGGCCGAGACGCTGGGCGGGGTGCTCGGGGTGGTGGACTGGGCCGAGCAGCAGTCCCGCGCCGGGCGCTGGGTGGTGCTGGCCCTGGCCTATGAGGCCGCGCCCGCCTTCGACTCCGCCCTGAGCGCGCACCCGCCGCAAGAGGGCCTGCCCCTGGCCTGGGCCGCCAGCCACGATGGCCCCTGGCCCCTGCCGGAGCCTCAGCCAAATGTTTACACCCTCGGCCCCTGGCGGGCGCTGGTCCAGCCCCGGGACTACGCCAGGAATTTCGCCCGGCTGCAGGGCGAGATCATCGACGGCGAGACCTACCAGGCCAACTACACCGTGCCCTTTGAGTGCCGCTTCGAGCCCAGCTCTGAAGCCAGCGACCGGGCCTGGTTCGCCGGGCTGGCCCGGGCCCAGGCCGGGGGCTTCTGCGCCTGGCTGGACCTGGGAAGGCACCGGGTGCTGTCGCTGTCGCCGGAGCTGTTCTTCCGCGTGGAGCTCGGTCCCTGCGGGCGCGAGGCCCTGGCCCGGCCCATGAAAGGCACCGCCCCGCGCGGCAAAACGCCCGCAGAGGACGCCGCCCTGCGCCAGGCCCTGGCCACGAGCCCCAAGGACCGCGCCGAGAACGTCATGATCGTGGACCTCTTGCGCAGCGACCTGGGCCGCGTGGCCAGGCCGGGCAGCGTGCGCACGCCCCGGCTCTTCCATGTGGAGGAGTACCCGACCCTGTTCCAGATGACCTCGGACGTGCGGGCCACCCTGAGGGACGGCGTGGGCCTGGCCGAGGCGCTCTCTGCGCTGTTCCCCTGCGGGTCGGTCACCGGCGCGCCCAAGGTGCGCACCATGCAGCTCCTGCGCGGGCTGGAGCCGCACCCGCGCGGGCTCTACTGCGGGGCCATCGGCCTGCTGGAGCCGGGTTCTTCTTCCGGCTGCGGGCGCATGACTTTCAGCGTGCCCATCCGCACCCTGGTGCTGGACCGCGAAACAGGCCTGGCGCGCTTTGGCGTGGGCGGCGGCGTGACGTTTGATTCCGGGGCCGCCTCGGAATACGCCGAGTGCCTGACCAAGATGCGCTTTCTGACCCCGCCGGGCCAGGACTTCGCGCTGCTGGAGTCCCTGCTGCTCTTGCGCGGGCAGTATCCGCTGCTGGAGCTGCACCTGGCGCGGCTGGCGCGCTCGGCTGCGCATTTCGGCTTTGCCCTGGACCAGGCCGCAGTGCAAGCGGCCCTGGCGGGGTTGGCGCGGACGTACTCGGCGGGCCGGTTCAAGGCCCGGCTCACCTGCGCCCGGGACGGCGCGCTCACGGCCGAGGCCGCGCCCATTGCGGGGGGGCGCATGCCCCGGCTGCGCGTGGGCTTTGCGCGTGCGCCCGTGGACTCGCACGATGAATTATTGCGGCACAAGACCACGCGCCGGGCGCTCTTTGATGCCGCGCTCACCTCCTGCCCGGACTGCGGGGACGTGCTCCTGGTCAACGAGCGCGGCGAGGTCACGGAGTCCACCAGGGCCAATCTGGTGCTGAAACTTGGGGGCGGGCTGCTGACGCCGCCGCTCACGAGCGGGCTTTTGCCCGGCGTGTTCCGGGAGATGCTGTTGCGGCGGGGAGTGGTGCGGGAGCAGGTGCTGTTCCCGGCCGACGTGCTGCGGGCGGAAAGGGTCTGGCTGGTGAACTCGGTGCGCTGGTGGATGGCGGCAGAGGTGGCGGGGTAGGGCTCGCCTACAGAAAGGCCTCCAGGCCTTTGCGCTGGAGGATGTCCAGGAGCCTCTGGGACGGGCCGCTGGGATGCTTCTCGCCCATTTCCCATTGCCTCACCGTGGAAGGGCTGGTGTTCAGCACGGTGGCGAAGACGGTTTGGCTCATGTTGTGAAGCTGCCGCAACGCCTTGATCTCCTGTGCGGACAAATCCGGAGCGGTCAGGCTGCACAGGGCCTGATACTCGCGCATCCGGCGCTGGTCGATGAAGCCCGCCTTGTGCAGGTCCGTGGCTGTTTCGAGCACGGACGCAAGGATCTTACTGCTGGACTTGGTCATGGCAAATCTCCTCAAGGCTCCCGGCGGCAACGAGGGCGGCGCATTGCGTCGCATTGAACGCCAGCAGGTCGCTGGCCAGCCCTTGCAGAGCCCTCAGCTCCCGCTGGTCGATGTTGTCTTTTTCGTTCTTCGCAAATCCGTGTATGAAAAACCATTTGTCTCCCAGGTTGGTGGCCACCAGGGTTCGTGCGCCTCCGCTCTTGCCGCGTCCAGGCAGAGCCACGCGTTTCTTCACCAGCCCGCCGCCCAGACGGGCATCCACCAGTCCCCTGCACATTTCCTGCACCGCCGCGCAGAGTTCCGAATCGGCTACCCCGCTCTTTTGTGCCCAACGGACAAACGCCCGTGTCTTGAAGATGTGCAACATGCAAAGACTAACACCTGGTGTTACGGTTGGCAAGGCCTGCCTCAGCCCAGCCTGACGCAGTTCCGTCCGGCGCCCTTGGCCGCATACATGGCCGCGTCGGCCCGGCCCACCAGGCCATCCACGGACTCCTGGGGCTGAAGCTCGGCCACGCCGATACTCACCGTCACCAGGCCTGAGGCCAGCTCGGCCAGGCGCAGGTCATTGGCCACGGCCCCGCGCAGCTTCTCGGCCAAAAGCAGGGCCGCGCCGGCGTCGCAGTCCTGCACGATCATCAAGAATTCCTCGCCGCCCCAGCGGCACACCGTGTCCGACTCGCGCAGGTGCTCGCGCAGGTTCAAGGCCACGCGGCGCAAGACCTCGTCGCCCACCAGGTGGCCGTGCTCGTCGTTGACGGCCTTGAAGAAGTCCACGTCGGCCAGCAGCACGCTTAAGGGGGTGCCCGAGCGCCGCGAGCCCGTCATGGCCTGGTGGATGAGCGCGTCCAGGGACTGACGGTTCAAGAGCCCCGTGAGCTTGTCCGTGGTGGCCAGCTCCTCCATGCGCTCCTGGTAGCGGCTGAGCGCCAGCCCGGTGATGCCCACCACCAGCAGCGTCACGAAGGCGCACACGGCCAGGTTCACGAACAGGGTCCGGCGGACGTCCGCCAGCGCCTCGTCCTCGGTCTTTTCCACGAACAGGAACCACTTGAGTTCCGGGATGTAGCGCACGTTGAGCAGGTGCGTTTTGCCTGCGCTGGTGTACTGGTAATTGCCCGCGCCCTGGGCCAGGATCTTCTTGGCTTGATCGCGCAGACCGTCCACCTCGCTTATGTTCCCGGACGTCATGCCCGCGCCGTTGCCATAGAGCACGATGCGCCCCGTGGCGTCCACGAAGCTGACGCTCCGGCCGAAGCGCTCCTGGTAGTCCCGAAGCGCGCTCTGCACGGAGTCCATGGCCAGGCCCACCCCTGCGGTGCCCAGAAAATGGCCCCCGTAGTCCAGCACGCGGTAGTTGATGAAGATGGTCGGCAGGTTGCGGTTGGCCAGGTCCGGGTCCACGTTGATTTCGTACGGCTCCATCAGGCGGCGCACGCGGAAGTACCAGGCGTCCAGGGGCTCTTCCTCGCGCACGGTCTTGAGCACGCCCGAGGGGTGGTAGTAGGCGCGCGTGCGTTCGGAAACGAAGAAGGTGGTGAAGGCCCCGTAGCGCGACATGATCTCCCCCAGGTAGCGGAGCATCTCCGAGGGGTCGCGCTCGCCGCGCAGGGTCCAGTCGCGCAGGAAGGTGTCGCTGGCCATCATGGACGAGATGAACACCGGGCGCACCAGGT
>CAZXZF010000293.1:0-3847 GCA_964645095.1 uncultured Desulfocurvus sp.
CGCACGCGCGAGGAAGGCACGGCCGAGCGCTTCATCGACATGACCCGGCGCATCTTCAACCTCGACGCGGACACGGTGAACGAGGACGCGCACCTGGACCGGCGCACCGTTGATGACGAGGCCATCGACGACGAGGCCGTTGACGACGGGGCCCTGGACTGCGAGTGCTGCCGGGACGACAAGCCGGAGCCCTTTGCCAAAAACAATCTGGCGGAACAGGAAAATCAGAAATAGCCCGGAGAGCACATGCGCACCTATCTCATCGAGGATTTCCGGCCCGAACAGCTGGAGCTGGTGTGCCAGCGGCTGGCCGGGCTGGGCCTGTCCGGCTCGCTCGACGGCATCTACTACCTGCCCGTGCCCCTGGACCTGCTGACCAGTGAGCAGCGCGAACACCACGGCGAGTGCGGCCCGTACATCTTCGTGCTGGAGATCGCAGGCGAGACCAGCCTCAAACTGGAGCTGCTTGTGCGCGCCCAGGGCAAGCTGCGCTGCTCCTGCGTCATGTACGCAACAAACGAACAGCGCGCCCACATCATGGACTACCTCGACAACTTACTGCGCGAGATGGACATCTCCGTATAGCCATGGACGCAAAAGCGCAGCGCTTGCAGGACCTTCCGCGCAAGGCGGCCCGGTTCTGCCTCGGCCTCGGCAGGTTCGCCGAGCGCGAACTGGGCTGCGACTTCCCGGCCCTGCGCTGCCTCGTGGCCTGCTCCGGCGGCGCGGACTCCACCGCCCTCTTGCGCATTGCGCACCTGCTCTGCCAGGCCAAGGGCGGCACGGTCCTGGCCGCGCACCTGGACCACTCCCTGCGCCCTGAATCCCCAAACGACGCCCTTTTCGTGGCGCAACTCTGCCAAGCCCTTGGCATTGCGCTGCACACGGAGCGCCAGGACATCGTTGCCCAGGCCAAGGCCTCGGGCATGGGCCTGGAAGAGGCCGGACGCGTGGCCCGCTATGCGTTCCTGGAGCGCGTCCGGCAGCAGACCGGCGCCGAGGTCATCCTCGTGGCCCACCAGTTGAACGATCTGGCCGAGGACCAGCTCATGCGGCTCATGCGCGGCACAGGCTGGCCAGCCCTGGGCGGCATGGAGGGTTATGATCCGGGCCGGAGCCTGCTCCGTCCTCTTCTGCTCAGTCCTCGCGCAGACTTGGAAGATTTCTTGAGAATCTCTCATCAGCCCTGGCGCGATGACATCAGCAATCTCGATCGTGCAACAACGCGCAACCGGGTGCGGCATGATCTGCTTCCGCAACTTTTGCGGAACAATCCTGGCTACCTGGACAGCGCTGCCAGGCTCTGGCGGCAGGCGCGCATGGATGGGGCCCATTGGGACGCGGCGCTGGGACAATTGCTGCCCATGGTCGTGGTTGACGGGCCAAAGCGCCTGATCCCTGCCGACGTTTTGAAGGCCTGCCCGGCTCCGCTGCGTCTGCGCCTGTACAAGGCCGTGCTCGAGGCCGCCGGGCCGGGCCAGAGCCTCTGCGACGGCCTCTTTCGCCTGGACGAGCTGTGGCAGGCGCACGGCCTGGGCAAGAGCGTGCGCTTCCCTGGCGACAAGGAGGCGCGCATTGCCAAGTCAGGCATAGCGGTCCAGGTCATTGACAGGAAAAAAGAGTGCGGATAAGAGCTTGTGAATCTTTTGCACAAGCAAAAAAAATCACCTTTGGAGGCACAATGAATATTCTTATGTTCGGACCCAACGGCAGCGGCAAAGGCACCCAGGGCACCCTGGTGAAGGCCAAGTACAACCTGGACCACATCGAGTCCGGCGCCATCTTCCGCAAACACATCGGCGGCGGCACCGAGCTTGGCATGAAGGCCAAGGAATACATCAACCGCGGCGAGCTGGTGCCCGATGACATCACCATCCCCATGGTCCTGGACGTGCTCAAGAACGCCAGCAGCAACGGCTGGCTGCTGGACGGCTTCCCGCGCAGCCTGGTGCAGTCCGAGAAGCTGTGGGAAGCCCTGCAGAAGGACGGCGTGAAGCTCGATTTCGTCATCGAGATCCTGCTGCCCCGCCCGGTGGCCAAGAACCGCATCATGGGCCGCCGCCTGTGCGCCAATGACAACAACCACCCGAACAACATCTTCATCGACGCCATCAAGCCGAACGGCGACGTCTGCCGCGTGTGCGGCGGCGCCCTGACCGCCCGCGCCGACGACATTGACGAGGGCGCCATCGACAAGCGCCACGACATCTACTACGACGACAAGACCGGAACCGTTGCCGCCGCCTACTTCTACAAGGCCCTGGCCGCCAAGGGCGTGTGCAAGTACATCGAACTGAACGGCGAAGGCTCCATCGACTCCATCAAGAAGACCCTGTTGGATCAGCTGTAAGTCAACCAGCTGTAAGTCGACCAACTGTAAGCCGCAAGCAGGCAGCGCCAATACGAAAGGCCCCCTTCCGCGAGGAAGGGGGCCTTCTCTATTGGGCTTGGCCCGGCAAGGCTTAAGCCATCTTGGTCTTGGCCTTGGCCGGAATAAGCTCGTCGGCGTCGGGCTTGGTCAGGCTGATGATGAACGGTGCGGCCACGTAGATGGACGAGAAGGTGCCTGCGACAATGCCGAAGAGCATGGCCAGGGCAAAGTCGTGGATCACGTCACCGCCGAAGAGATACAGACTGAACACGGCCAGGAAGGCCAGGCCCGAGGTCAGGATGGTGCGTGACAGGGTCTGGTTCACGCTTTTGTTGATGATCACCGCCAGGGGCTCTCCGGTCTTGAGGCTGCGGGTCTCGCGGATGCGGTCGTAGACGATGATGGTGTCGTTGAGCGAGAAGCCGATGAGCGTCAGCAGCGCGGCGATGATGGTCAGGTCGAATTCCTTGTTCAGGAGGGAGAAGAAGCCCACCGTGACCAGGACGTCGTGGATGAGGGCCACGATGGCCCCCAGTGCATAATTGAGCCGCAAGAAATAGCACAGGCCCAGGGTGATGACCAGTGCGGCCAGCACCAGCCAGAGTTGCGGGGCGTGGAAGTATTGCAGGGTCGTGATGCCGGCAAAGAGCCCGGCGGCCATGATCCCGGCGGCCATCCAGCGGTGCTCGAAGCGGCCGGAGATGTAGACGGCGATGATCAGGATGGCGAAGAACATGGCCTCCAGAGCCTTGCCGCGCAGGTCCTCGCCGACCTTTGGCCCGACCATCTCGATGCGCTTGAACTCGTACTTGACGCCGCTGAAGCCCTCGTCCAGGGCCTTGGTCACGGTCCTCTGGACATTCGCGCTGGAGTCGTCCGTGGTGGAGGTGCGCACAAGGAAGTCATTGTCCTTGACCTTGCCCATCTGCTGCACCACGAGCCCCGGCAGGTTCGTGCCTTCGAGAACCTTCTTGACCTTGTCGATGTCCGTGGGGGCACTGAACTTGGTCTGGAGGATCACGCCGCCCGCGAAGTCGATGCCGTAGCGCGGGCCGCCCTTCATGACCAGCGAGATGCCGCCGATGATGATCATGAGCGCGGAGAGGGCAAAGGCGTAGTACCTGAACCCGATGAAATCGATTTTCGTTTCGTGCTTGATGAAGGAAAAGCTCATGTCGTCTCCTTAGATGCTCACGGGCGCGTCGGCCGTACGTTTGGCCAGGTACAGGTCGAACATGATGCGCGAGACGAAGATGGCCGTGAACATGCTCATGATGATGCCCAGGACCAGGGTGACGGCGAAGCCCCGGATGGGCCCGGTGCCGAACTGATACAGGATGATGGCCACGATGACGTTGGTGGTGTTGGAGTCCAGGATGGTCAGGGTGGCCTTGGCGTAGCCCTTGTCCACGGCCTCCAGCGGCTTCACGCCCTTGCGCAGCTCCTCGCGGATGCGTTCGTAGATGAGCACGTTGG
>CAZXZF010000294.1:0-3846 GCA_964645095.1 uncultured Desulfocurvus sp.
CCAGGCAGAGGCCAGCCAGGTCGGACGCCGCGTGCTTGGTAAGCAGCTTGTGCGTGTTGGCCGTGGCGTTGCCGATCTCGGCCGCGCTGCGCTCGGCCAGCTGCCCGCTGCTGCGCTTGTGGCCCACGGCCAGATGCCCCTGGTACACCGCATGGCCGCCACCCAGGAACACGCGCAGGTCGCGCTCCAGGTCGTCGTACTGCGAGGGCGAGAAGCGGATGTCAAAGCCGCCGGTGCGCCCGATGTCCGCCGTGCGCAGCAGGTGGCAGCAGCCGGTGACGCTGACGCAGGGCCGCAGATACGTGAACTGGCCCAGGTCCGGCTGGCCCTGGTGCAGGGTGGGCAGGGACATGGGCTGGCCGCCGCCCGCGTCCGGGGGGGCTGCCTGGGGCACGTAGTCCACGCTCTGGACCACCAGCGGATTGGCCTCGTCCTTCACCCGGCAGCCCCAGACCGAGGCCTCGGGAAAGCGTTTGACCGCTGAGCCAAGGCGGCCCAGCCAGTCGCCCGGCAGGGTCACGTCGTCGTCGAGGAAGACCAGGAATCCGTGGCTGCGCACCTCCGGGAGGGACAAGAGCCAGTTGCGCGCGGCCGGGGCGCCGATGTTCACGGGCAGGCGCAGGACGTGCAAGCCCTCGCCCAGCCGGGCCTGCCAGTCGCCCAGCACCTGGGGCGTGGCGTCGGTGCTGCCGTTGTCCAGCACCCAGATCTGCGCGCCCTGCCGTTTACCGTAGATGTCTGACGCCGCGAGTGACGCCAGGGTCTCGTCCAGCTCTTGCGCCTTGTTCCAGGTGTAGAGCAGCACGGCCACGCTGCCGGGCACGGGCAGGGTCTCCCTGGCCGCCCCGCTGACCAGGTCGGACAGGCGCAGGACCTCGCTGCTGCGCCAGGGCGCGCGGGCCACGCAGGCGGCCAGCACGTCGACGGCCTCGGCCTCACGGCCCAGGCGCAACAGGCACTCGGCACGCAGGCCGGGGCTGCCGTCCGGGAAGAACGCGCCCACGCCGTACAAGGCGGTCAAGGCATCCGCAGCCTCGCCCCTAGCCAGCAGGGCCAGGGCCGTGGCCTGCTGCCGCACCGGGGTCAGAGTCCGGGGCCAGGCATCCGGACGCAGGACCGCGTCCACCAGGGCCCAGTCCGCGCGCGGCCAGGCAAAGCCCCAGGCCTCGGACTTCCAGAACAGGTTCCTGGGCTCGGCCTCCAGGCGCGCCTGGAGCATGGCCCGGCGCTCGGCATTTCCGGGGAGTGTCCACCAGGGGTCCGAGGCGCTGGGCGGACGCCAGAAGTTGGCATAGGCCTTGAGCGTGTCGGCCACGCCCTCCGGCAGCCGGGGCCAGCCAGGCCAGGGCTGGCCGGAACAGAGCTGGGCCAGGTCGCCATCCAGCGGGCTCCCGGCCCAGGCCGAGGCCAGCAGGTCCTGGATCAGCGCGGCGAGACCGGCGCGGCCCGCCGGTTCGGCCGAGGCGGCCAGGGACAGCAGCTCCGCCGACAGCCCCACCAGATGGTCCCGGCCCACGGAGCCGCGCGCCAGGGCCCGGCGGGCCTGGGCTGGCAGCGCGTCCCAGGGAATGGGGGCGGTCACTTTGGACACATCGGGCATCCGGCCTCCAGGCGCTCGTACGCTACTTCAAGGCCCTCTTTCATCGCCCTGTTGCCTGGGCCGAATGCGCGCCGGTCCAACCAGAGACGCGCTGAAAGCCTCTTGCATCAGCCTTATTTCATTGGCCCTATTTCATTGGCCGAATGCGCGTCTCCACGCCGGGCACGTCCTTGAGCAGGGCCGCAGCCTTGACCATATCCGTGTCGCCGGTGTGGTAGGGGTACAGGATCTTGGGCTGAAGCTTTTTCGCCGCGTCCACGAGCATGTCGATGGTCATGGTGTAGGGCAGGTTCACGGGCAGGAAGGCCACGTCCACGCCCCTCAGCGCGGCCATCTCGGGGATGTTCTCGGTGTCGCCCGCAACGTACACGCGGGTCTTGCCGAAGTGCAGCACGTAGCCGTTGCCCTCGCCCTGGGGATGGTACGGGGTGCCGGGCGAGCGCATGTGCTCGAGGTTGTAGGCGGGCACCGCGTCAATGCGGATGCCTGCCAGCTCCTTGGAGTCGCCGACCTTGAAGACCACGGCTCCGGGCAGGCTGGCCGAGACCTTGGCGCTGGCGCCGATGACCGTGCCGCTTTTGCGGATGGCGCCAATGGCGGCCGGGTCAAGATGGTCCTTGTGCTCGTGGCTGACCAGGATCAGATCGGCCTTGGGCAGCCCGGAGTAGTCGGCCATGTTGGTCCAGGGGTCCACGTGGACCACCTTGCCGTCCCACTGGAACATGAGGGTGCCGTGGCCCAGGAAGGTGATGACCAGGCCGCCCTTGTCCGTGGGGATGGTGTCCGCGGGTTTGGCGGCTTGGGCCAGGACGAGGGCGGGAAAGCCGAGGCTCAGCAGCAGGAGAATGGACGGCCACAATGTTTTGCGCATGGTCTCAACCCCTTTGGCATTTTGAAATTTCAGGCCGCAGTGCCGCAACGGCACGACCGGCGCCAGGGCGAAAAATGTCGCTGAGGAAATGCCGTACCCGATGAATACCCCACTCTCCCTTCGTGCTCAAGAACAAAGGCCCACCCTGTGGATCAGGATGGGCCTTTTGGCGCTGTGCTCAGGCCCGCCTCGGTTCCCCAGCGGGAAAGGGCGGGGCGTTGCGGGAGTCCTGACGGTCCGGCTAGCGGGTCAGGTGCCGGTACTTGATGCGGTGCGGCTGGTCCGCGGCCGTGCCCAGGCGGGCCTTGCGGTCGGCCTCGTACTCGCTCCAGTTGCCGTCGAACAGGCTGACCTGGGAGTCGCCCTCAAAGGCCAGGATGTGCGTGGCGATGCGGTCCAGGAACCAGCGGTCGTGGCTGATGACCAGCACGCAGCCCGCGAAGTTCACGAGCGCGTCTTCCAGGGCGCGCATGGTGTTCACGTCGAGGTCGTTGGTCGGCTCGTCGAGCAGCAGGACGTTGGCGCCTTCCTTGAGCAGGGCCGCCAGGTGCACGCGGTTGCGCTCGCCGCCGGAGAGCAGGCCGACCTTTTTCTGCTGGTCGCTTCCGGTGATGTTGAACTTGCCGATGTAGGCCCGGGCGTTCATCTCGCGGTTGCCCAGCTTGATGAAGTCGGCGCCGCCGGAGATGGCCTCGTACACGGTCTTTTCCGGGTCAAGGGAGCGGTCCTGGTCCACGTAGGCCAGCTTCACGGTCTCGCCGATCCTGAGGGTGCCCTCGTCCGGGGTCTCCTGGCCGGTGATCATGCGGAACAGCGTGGTCTTGCCCGCGCCGTTGGGGCCGATGATGCCGATGATGGCGCCGGGCGGCATGATGAAGCTGATGCCGTCCACGAGCACGTTGTCGCCAAAGGCCTTCTTGAGCCCCTGGGCCTCGATGACCACATTGCCCAGGCGCGGGCCTGCGGGCACGAAGATCTCAAGCTCCGGGCCCAGCTTCTCGTTCTCCTGCGACAGCAGGTTCTCGTACGCGCTGATGCGCGCCTTGCCCTTGGCGTGGCGGCCGCGCGGGGACATGCGTATCCATTCGAGCTCGCGCGCCAGGGTCTTCTGGCGGTCGGTCTCGCTTTTTTCCTCATTGGCCAGGCGGTTCTGCTTCTGCTCCAGCCAGGAGGAGTAGTTGCCCTGCCAGGGGATGCCCCGGCCACGGTCCAGCTCCAGAATCCAGCCGGCCACGTTGTCCAGGAAGTAGCGGTCGTGGGTCACGGCGATGACCGTGCCCGCGTACTGCTGCAGGTGGTGCTCCAGCCAGGCCACGGATTCCGCGTCCAGGTGGTTGGTGGGCTCGTCGAGCAGCAGGATGTCCGGCTTCTGCAG
>CAZXZF010000295.1:0-3805 GCA_964645095.1 uncultured Desulfocurvus sp.
GCAGCGGGTCGAGCAGGCCCTCGGCGGTCAGGAGCTTCAGCACCTGCTTGGAGCCTGGGGCGATCAAGAGGTCCGTGGCCGGGTTGATGCGCTTGCCCTGGAGCAGCTGCGCCGTGGCCTTGAGGTCGGTGTAGGAGGAGTTGGTGCAGGAGCCGATGGCGGCCTGGTCCACCTGCATGCCGTCCAGGTCGGCGATGCGCACCATGCGGTCGGGCATGTGCGGGGCCGCGGCCAGGGGTTCGATGGCCGAGAGGTCGATGACCACCTCGTCGTCATACGTGGCCTTGGGGTCGGCGGCCAGGGCCGCAAAATCCTCGGGGCGGCCCATGCGCGAGAGGAACTTCTTGGTCTGGGCGTCGCTGGGGAAGATGCTCGTGGTGGCGCCCAGCTCCGCGCCCATGTTGGTGATGGTGGCGCGTTCCGGCACGGAGAGCGTGGCCACGCCCGGTCCGGCGAACTCCATGACCTTGCCCACGCCGCCCTTGACGGTGAGCATGCCCAGGAGGTGCAGGATGACGTCCTTGGCGCTGGCCCAGCCCTTGAGCCTGCCGGTCAGGAGCACGCGCACGACCTTGGGCATGGGCAGCATGTAGGGCATCCCGGCCATGGCCAGGGCCACGGACAGGCCGCCCGCGCCGATGGCGAGAGCGCCCACGCCGCCTGCGGTGGGGGTGTGGGAGTCCGAGCCGATGAGGGTGCGGCCCGGCTTGGCGAAATTTTCCAGGTGCAGCTGGTGGCAGATGCCGGTGCCAGCGGGCGAGAAGACCATGCCGTACCTGGCGGCGATGGTGCGCAGGTAGCGGTGGTCGTCGGGGTTGCGGAAGCCGGTCTGGAGCGTGTTGTGGTCCACGTAGCTCACGGAGAGCTCGGTGCGCACGCGCGGGATGCCGATGGCCTCGAACTGCAGGCAGGCCATGGTGCCTGTGGCGTCCTGGGTCAGGGTCTGGTCGATCTTGAGGCCGATCTCGGAGCCAGGGGTCATCTTGCCGGAAACGAGATGCTGGGCGATGATTTTCTGGGTGATGTTGCGGGCCTTGGCCATCTGGGGGGGTGCTCCTTGTTCTTCCTTTTGGTACTCTTGCCGCCGGGGCTAGAACAACAGCCCGCCGGCGTCCGGGCCGCCAGGCTCGTCCGTGAAGCCCTTGCGGATGCGGTTGATCTTGTTCGTCCGGAACTGGATCTCCACTTCCAGGCGCAGCTTGTCGCGCTGGTTCAAGAAGATCTCCTCTGAATGATAGACGCCCTTGGCCATGTCCTCGGCCGCCATGAGCTCACGCACCCGGCGCACGCAGTCGTCGCGCTGGGTGGTGAAGCCGGCGATCTCGGCCTCGCACTGGGCGATGATCTCAGACTCGGACGCGCTGTTTTCTGGATTTGGCGACATTTTTCTCGGGTTCCTTGGGCGCTGGGGCATGCTCCCGCACCACCGGCAGGGCGTTGTAAACGGACCAGAATCTCGGCCAGAGGAAGGCCAGTCCGCCGGGGTTGTCGATGGCGATGCCGGGCCGCAGGAAGGAGAACAGGGCCAGGGCCAGGGTCGTGTGCGGGTCGGGGCTGGTCCATACGCCGTCCCAGCCCTTGAGCACGCCGGGCTGCACCACCAGGGCGTCGCCCTGGATCTCGTGCTCCACGGCCAGGCGCTCCAGCAGGTCCACGGCGCGCGCGCGCGCGGACTGATCCAGGGGCAGCAGCACGCGTGCTCCGCCGGCTCGCACGGCCAGGGTCAGGGCCAGGGGCAGGTATTCGGCCTGCCTGCCCATGAAGAGGTCAACGCCTGCGTTCAGGCTGTCGCTCCGCGATTCCGCGACGCCGGACTCGATGTTCAGCGGCAGGCCCAGGGCCTCGAAGTCGTCGCGCACGAACTGCGGCAGGGCAAGCGCCCCGGCCAGGCGCGCCACGCCGCCGGCCAGGGCGGGCAGGGCCAGCAGGTAGGCCGAGAGCATGGGGTCAAGGGGCAGGACCGGGGCCGCCGGGATCTTCGGGCTGGCCGAGGGGATGATGTACTCGTTGCCCTGGCGGCGGGCGGATACCTGGCAGATGTTCAGGGCCTCCAGGGCCTCGTCCAGGGCAAAGGCCTGGAGCGCGGCGGTGACGGGCTCGGCGCAAAGCGCCAGGCGCAGCCCCTCGGGGTAGCTCCAGGCGGCCAGGGCCAGGGCCTGGGCGAACAGCGGCGGGGTCTCGGGCGTGAGCTCCAGGCGCGAGGCCATGCGTCCGCCGGACTCCAGCCGCGCGGGCAGGCCGCGCGAGCGCGGGTTCATGGGCGCCAGGCGCGCGCCCAGGTGCGGCAAAAGCGCGTCCAGGTGCCGCAGGTCCAGGAACTTGAGGTTCGGGCCGCCCGCGAACTTGGAGCGCCCGGCCTCGCGCAGGGCCAGGGCCAGCAGCACGTACAGGGTGAAGGGCTCCTCACCGGCGAAGACGAGCACGTCCTCGAAGCGCAGGGGGGAGTCTTCGGGCTTGCCCTGGGTGGCGGAGCTGGTGAGCTCGTCGGCGGTCCAGGACAGGTGCGCCCCGGCCTGGTTCAGGGCCTTGACCAGTTCCACCAGGGGGTCGTTCAAGACCACGCCGGAAAGGCGCATGGGCGCGCCGGTGGCGGCGGCCAGCACGGCCAGCATGCGCGTGCGCGAAAGCGAGCGCGGGCCCGGGATGTCGATGTCCGCGGGCTCGGAGCGCGGGATCAGGGCAAAGGGCTTGTCCGAGGAGCGGCGGGCCTCCTGGGGCTCAAGGCCAAAGGCGTTGAGCACGGGGAAGAGCTGGCGCGCCAGGCGCGGGTCCAGGTCCTGCTGCTTGGCGGCCAGGTCGAAGCCCAGGCGCAGCTGCTTCTCCAGGTCGCGGTCCAGGACTTGCCGTCCCTTGGCTGCGCGCTGGACGATGCGGCAGCGCTTGGCCACCATGGACAAGAGCTTGGAGTCCAGGTCGAGGAGGTCCTCAAGTGGTGAAAGCCTGGGCTTGGATTCGGCATTGCGGTCGAATTTGATGGGTCTGTCGGTCATGGAGTCTCTTTTCTGGTGTGGTGTTAAAAAAGTCTCTTAGCCGGAAATCCGCCGACCGGCAAGTGTGTGCGCTCCGGGGGTCTGGAATGGGTCGGCCTGCGCCGAATAATGTTTTGCGCCAAGGCCGGGAGTTTGTGCACGCCGCCGAGGGCGAGCCTGAAGCAATTCAGCTCGACGTCAGGCTGATCGGGGCGTATCCTGGCCCAGAATATTTATCCCGAAGGAAGGTGAGATGAAACGTGTGTTGCCTTTCCTGACTGTGCTGCTCCTCGTCTCGCTTGTGGCCGTGGGCTGCGGCGGCGAGAAAATGGAAGCGCAGAAAGCCGAGGCCCCCAAGTCCGTGGGCATCAAGATCGGCATCCTGGGCTCCCTGACCGGCCCGCATGCCGTGCATGGCGACGATATCAAAAACGGCGTGCTCGCCGCCATTGAGGTCATGAACCCTGAAATGGGCGCCCTTGGTCCCGTGACCCTGCAGCCCATGGACGATGCCAGCGACCCGCGCCAGGCCGTGGCCGCCGCCAACAAGCTGATCAACGAGAAGGCCGCCGCCGTCATCGGCTACGGCTCCAGCGACACCATCCCGGCTGCCGAGCCGCTCATGGCCGCCAAGATTTTCTTGATCCTCCCGGCCTCCACCAACGAGAAGGTCACTGAGAGCGGCCACAAGTTCATGTACCGCACCTGCGGGCGTGACGACGACCAGAGCAAGGTCGCCGTGAAGTTCATGGCCGATCACCTGAAGGCCAAGACCGTGTATCTCGTGGATGACAAGACCACCTATTCCCAGGGCCTGGCCGACAACGTCGAGAAGC